>RGDM01000037.1 GCA_009918675.1 bacterium | reverse complement strand
CCAATTTGATACAGAACCCGACCAGGATGATATTGGCTCGGACCTTGCCAACGATCTGAGCGATTACATGGGCGATGATGATGATGTGGCCGACTACAAACTAAGTGCTGAACGCGATCCGGATCATGAAACCACAAGAACAACCCCGGTTGCTGTATCACGGAGCTTTCATGAATTTCTTGAGGAGCAGCTACTCCTGCTTGATTTAGATGACCGGCAAATGCAGCTTGCACAATATATCGTTGGCAGTATTGATGCAGACGGATACCTGCGCCGCACACTGGATGCCATGGTCGATGATATTGCATTCAGCCTGAATCTGACAACCAGTGAAACGGAATTACAACTACTTCTTAAAAGAATACAACACCTGGAGCCCGCCGGTGTAGGTGCCCGCGATTTGAAAGAATGCCTGCTCCTTCAGATACAGCGCATTAAGGAGCATCCGGTGATTAATAAGATTGCTGTTGTGGTTATTGAAAATTACTTCGATGAATTTGTAAAAAAGCATTACGAAAAATTACAGAAGCAACTGGAGGTACAAGACGATACCTTTAAGATGGTGATGGATACCATACTTAAACTAAATCCCAAACCCGGCTCGGCATATCAGAGCAGTTCGTCCGCTGAATATTTTTTGTTACCCGACTTTTATCTGAACAACACCGATGGGGAACTGGAGGTAACTCTTAACGGAATGAACGTTCCTGATTTACGAATCAGCAGTAACTTCAAAGAAATGCTTAAGGAGTATAGCCTCAATTCCGTAAAGGATAAAAAGCAGAAAGAGGCCGTGATGTTTATCAAACAAAAAATAGATTCCGCGCTTGCTCAATTGGGAGAGCGGGTTGGCTTTGCCGCTCTGATGAAAAAGTCAAAAACCTTAGGGAGCAGAGTTGAATTTGGCGTCGAACACAAAGGGTTTGAAGCTCGCCTCTCGGTGTTTGCTGGGGTCTCGGTGAGCTCCGACTCCCAAACCGAGGCCAATATTATTTCAGGTTCGCAATGGAAAGATGTATCTTTTGAGGACATGGCCGAAGTTCGTCGCAACCACTTCACAATCACACAGGTCACAGATCTCACCTGTTCGCGGTCCAATTTCTCAGCCAATGAAATGGGTCTTGCGCGGCTCTCCAACGTCTCGATTGCCGAGTCTCGTTTTGAGAACAATCGCCTGTCGCGGAGTCAGTGTATCGATGTCTCGATGGCGGAGTCGGATTTCACCCACAACCGCTTGCTTCGTTCCGAATTAAGAGGCGTGGTGCTGAACGCGAGTCGAATCGCTAATCTAGTGATGAGTGGCAGCAAATGGTCTGAGTGTGATTTTGACCAATCGGATTTGCAAGGTCTTAAGTTTGAAGGTTGTACGTTCACTGAGTGTCGATTTGTCAATTGTGAAATAGTTGCTGCCGATTCTCAGGTTTTAAGTGGGTTAAAGGTGGAAGGGCGGACCTTCGAGGGACTTCGCTCTTGGGAAGAGTTGCGCGCAGCCCTTGAACCTTTGCCGGTCGGAGATCAGACTCCGCGCCGTCAGGCACCTTCGCACGTTCATCGTCAGAATTCGCGCAGGTCACGAACGTCGCGTCGTTGAATGGAATCAGTTATAGCTTTGCTTCCCCGTTTTTAGAAAGGAATCAGTCCCATGACAATTCGCGTCGGTATCAACGGATTTGGTCGTATCGGTCGCTGCGTGACACGTGCACTGCAGAATCATAAAGACATTGAAATTGTTCTTATCAACGATCTCACCAATGCAGCCACTTTAGCTCATTTGCTCAAGTATGACTCTGTTCATGGAACAGTGAATGCCCAAATCGAGGCGCGCGAAAATGCATTGGTGGTTGCAGGCAAGACTATCCAAGTCACCGCCATCAGCAATCCTGCAGAAATTCCATGGGGTCAAAACAAAGTTGACGTTGTTCTTGAGTGCACGGGTCGCTTCACCAAGGGTGAAGAGTGCGCAACTCACATCCGGGCAGGTGCTCGCAAGGTCATTCTCAGTGCACCTGGCAAGTCGGTCGACAAAACCATTGTCGTGGGAGTGAACGACTCGGAATACAAATTGGCTGAGCATCACGTTGTCAGCAATGGTTCATGCACGACCAACTGCCTGGCTCCAGTCGCCCTCACTGTTCACGAGTCTTTTGGTATCCGCAAAGGTCTGATGACCACCATCCACTCCTACACAAACGATCAGCGCATTCTTGATCTCCCTCACTCAGACTTGCGCCGTGCGCGCGCGGCTGCGCTCAGCATGATTCCAACGAGCACGGGCGCTGCCAAGGCAATTGCCGAGGTCATTCCATCGTTAAAAGGCAAGCTGCACGGCTTTGCAGTTCGCGTACCAACACCAAATGTATCTTTGGTGGACGTCACTTTGGAATTGGAAAAACCAGCGACTGCCGAGCAGATCAACGCTGCTCTGAAGTCTGCCTCGGAAGGCCGTCTCAAGGGAATTCTTGGCTACAGCACTGAGCAATTGGTGAGCTGTGATTTCAACGGAAGCCCTTATTCGAGCATCGTAGACGCTGAATACACCACGGTCATTGGCGACAACATGGTGAAGATCTTGTCTTGGTACGACAATGAAATGGGTTTCAGCAACCGTATGGTTGATCTCACTCGTTTGGTTGCAACAGGACAACGCTGAGTCGAGTCAATCGCTGAAAGCAAGAAACCGACCCATCGCTTGATGAGGTCGGTTTTTTAATTGCTCAACATTTTTCTCGGGCGTCCGCCAATGACTCTGTGTGCTCTGGAAAGTTTAGCCGGCTCCTGAGTTATTGAGACGTGCTCGACCGTACCAGAATTTGCGATGTGAGCTGCGCTCAAGTGCCGAGGTTGCAAGAGTGTTGAGAAAATCTTCGTAGCTCAGTCCGGCTTCAGCAGCCATTTTTGGAAGCACACTATAATAGTAGGAGAGGCCAGCCAGCGGATTGGCTTCAAGTAACATGGGCAGGCCATGTTCATCGAGCTTCCAATCGATTCGAACAAAATCTTGCAATCCAACGGCACGCTGCAATTTCAGCATCGCGCTATTTATTACATTCGCGACGTCGGTCGGAAGGTTTGGGAATGTGACTTTTTCTTCCATGACTTCTTTGCTCTTGTTGGCAAGTCCATAGACTCCATCAGCCACTTCGATCTGCGCAATGGGGAGGAGCTGCATCGGAGCACCACCAATAAAAGCCGAGGTGAGTTCTTGGCCGGGAAGTAATTTTTCGACGAGAATGCCATCGGGAAATTGCGCGAGCAGGTGTCGGCAGAGCATGCGAGTTGACTCGGGACTCTGGCCAATGGAAGTGGCCGCATCAATTCCCATCCCCGAACCTTCACAATCGGGCTTAATAAAATGTGGTTTGTTTAAGAAGGAGTCGGGAAGTTCGTCGATCTCGTTTTCGCCTAAGACGAGGTGAAAATCCGGGGTTGGAATTCCAAGCTGCTGACACAGAGTCTTGAAGGTGCTTTTTCTCATTGCCATGCACTGTGCGAAAGGATCGCTACCGATATAGGGAACTCCGCTGAGTTCGCAGAGCGAAGGTATCCAAGCTTCACGAGCAACGCTACCCCAGCCCTCGACAAGAGAATGAACAAGATCAATTGATGTGTGCAACTCGCCCCACCGAGAGAGGAAAAATTTGTCTAGTGGAAGTTCAATCACTGACGAACCAAGAGAGCGCCATCCGGCGGCAATGCGATCAATTGTCTCACGCGTCTCCCATTCCGCCTCTGCGTCGCTGGGAAAAGGTTGATGGATCGAACGCGGTAATTTCTCCGGGACGTCAAACACGAGTGCGATCGACTTGTCTTTAATTGATAATGGTTTGTTGTGCATTTTTTGCATTTCGATTTTCCATCCTCAAACTCGAATCAAATATTCGTGAGACTGATCGCACGTTGCAATCTTGACATTGAATTTCGCGATGCCTATACCAACGCGACATGAATGCTGTGAATTCACGTACCAAAAAAAAATAACGGATGCAGTCGCTCAAATGCTACCAATTTTTTTTTTCGTGGTTTACAATTCAAACAGATCAATTTCATGCAAAGCCAGAATTCATTTGAAAGGAGATTCGAATGGCAGAAGTGAAGAAGGCAGCTACCAAGAAGGCAGCTGCTAAGGGCGCGAAGAAAGTTGCTAAGAAACCTGCTGCAAAGAAAGCTGCAGCTAAGAAGACTGTGAAGAAGGCTGCAGCGAAGAAGCCAGCGAAGAAGAAAGTTGCTAAGAAGGTTGCAAAGAAAGTTGCAGCCAAGAAGACCGTGAAGAAAGCTGCAGCGAAGAAGCCAGCGAAGAAGAAGACTGCAAAGAAAGCAACTCGCAAAACAGCTAAGAAGGCTGGCGGCGCCAAGAAGGCTGGCGGCGCTAAGAAGGCTGCAGCTCCTAAGAAGCGCGGTCGTCCAAGCAAGCTCGAGAAGCTCCGTCAATTGGTTCGTCGCGGTCGTCCACGCAAGGGCGCAGCAAAAGGCCACGGCGCTGACCATGGCGGCATGGGCGAAGCTGGCCAACTCTAATTACCAGCTGCTTGCACTCTGAATCGAAGCCCGGCATATGTTCATTCTGAACGAAGGCCGGGCTTTATGTTTTTAAATGACACCCATCTCCGCACACAGAGCACATGGGTCGATCAGTTGCTCAACTGGTACGACATCCACAAACGCGATTTTCCTTGGCGGCGCGATATTTCCACTTATCGTACCTGGATTTGTGAGGTGATGAGCCAGCAAACCACCATGGCTGTCGTCGTTCCTCGCTTTGAATCATTTGTTAAAACTCTCCCGACAGTGAAAGCGTTGGCCGAGGCATCTGATGATCTTCTGAGAGAACTTTGGGCGGGGCTTGGGTATTATGCTCGTGCGCGCAATTTGCGCGCGGGTGCTCGATATATTGTCTCTGAATGCGCTGGGCAATTTCCAAATTCGTTTGAAGCTTGGTTGAATGTGCCAGGCGTAGGGCCCTATACCGCAAGCGTCATCAGCAGTATTTGCTTTAATATTCCGAAAGGATGTGTGGATGGCAATGTCATCCGCGTGATCGCTCGACTCTCGGCATGTGATTCTCTTGAATTGTGGAGCGACGCAGGTCGCAAAGCGGTGCAGGAGACCGTTGATGCGTGCATTGCGCAGAACCGCCCTGGTGATTTCAATCAGGCAATGATGGAGTTAGGTGCGACAGTCTGCCAGAAACAATCTCCCGATTGTTTGCATTGCCCAGTTCAACGGCATTGCCTGGCAAACCAAAGAGCAATTATTAAAGGTTGCCCGAGCAATAAACCCCGTAAAAGTTTCGTTGATGTTGATCTAACTGCGCTGCATATCTCTGGTCCTTTTGCTCAAGCAAACGCGGTGCATTCAGCAGCACATGTTGCAAACCTTTTGCTTGTTGAGCGTGGACAAGGGTTCTTGACGGGCACTGTAGGTTTCCTGCTTGCGGATTCAAAGCAGCATATAGCTGTGCTCGGATTTCTCAGAGATCACCCGTTGGTGGAAAGTTGTTCCCTGGGTTCGGATAGCGTGAACCATACAATCACACATCACCACTTGGACGTGAAAATTCTTAACGTTGTTCTCAAAGGTGTTTCAATTTCCGCAAGCGAGCGAACGCTGTTCCTTGAAAACTTGGCAAGTTCTTGCGCCATCCCCTTTTCTTCTCCTGCATGGGTGTCAAAAACCCAAGCACAACAGAGCGTCGCCTCCTCATTGGATCGTAAGATCTGGGAAAAAATTTCCTGATTTTGACGGAACGCACCAATTTCATTTCAGAAGTAAACCGTTTAGCATCACAGTGCAGGGTCGGCGTGTGCTTTATTCGAGGGAACGCTCATGGGAACCTCCTCAAATATTTTATCTCCATATATCAATGGCAAATTTCTTCAGCTTGGTAAGCCTGAGCGAGTTTTTCACACCCACAATCCCATGAATCCAAGTGATGTTCTGGCTGTGACAGGTTGGAATAAAGATCTGGTCAGCGAAATCGTTGAATCAGCCAAGCGCGCGCAAGTTCAATTTGCTGCGCAATCTCTCTCGTCACGGATGCAGTTCATCAATGCTGTAGTCAATAATCTTCGGCAAAACGCAGATGAAATGAAAAGTCAGATGATGCTTGAACTCGCCCGGTCACGTTGGGCTGTCGAGCAAGAGTGGGAATTATGCGAGGAGCTTTTCCGACACTTGCCGCGCTTTTGTTCCGATGAACTTTCTCCACAAAAGTCTGAGCTTGGCTGGAACTGGTCGTATGCTCCCGTTGGTTTGATTCTTATCAGCACAAACGTCGCGCTGCCTGTGTATACCGCGCTTTTTGGCCTGCTGACTTCGCTTGCAGCTGGTAACGCCTTGTGTTTTCGCCCTTCTGCTCACTGCCCACTCTCGGCCTCTGTGATTGCCAGCTGTTTTCACCAGGCAAGCCCAATCTCTGGTCTTCTCCAGGTCGTCTACGGAGATCTTGAAGTCTATCGTCGGTTGGTTTTGTCGCATCAATTCGACACTATATTTTACACAGGTGGCGAGGAGTCTCTTGAGCAATTGCGTCGCGACATGTCAACCGATCAAAATGTCCGCCTTGTTCTCTGCGGTGGAGGCAAGAATGCCGCGATTATTGCTGCCGATGCAAACCTGGATGATGCCGTAGAGAAGGTCTTGCTCGGTGCGTGCGTTGATGCTGGACAACGCCTCGAGTCCACCAGCCTAGCCTTTGTGGATCACCGAATTGTTGATGCTTTTGTTGAAAAATTTGTTCGTTCAGTAAAGCAAATGCCTATCGGCGTAAAAAGTGATCTTGCAAATGCTGCGCATCACGTGATGGGTCCGCTGTGCAGCCAAACATCGTGGGACCGCTTCCTGCGCTTTCAGGGAATTGCAGCCCGCGAATCGAATGAAACTCTGCGCTGGGGCAAGGCAATTGATAATCCAGGCGGTGGGTACTTTGTCTCGCCGGGAGTGCATCTTTTGAGTAACGATAAAGTAAAGAATAGCGTCTATGCCTCAAACGCGTTCTTTGCACCTGACGTTGCAATTGTTCCGGTCGAAAGCATTGATGATGCTGTGAAAACAATCAATGATCTGGCAAGCGCGCGTGCCGTCTCGGTGTTTTCGCAAAATGAAGCAACCACCTTGAACGTGCGCAGACACTGTGTTGCACCCTTGGTACTCAACTCGCAGCCGACAATTCAAATTCATCCATTGATGCCAACCATGGGGCGCGGGAAGGCTGGTAATTCTTGTGTGATGGGATTGCGATTTTTACACCACACTGTCTATCCGCAAACCCTCAACATGACACCTCCGCCGCAAGCGAACCCAAAGAAGGCGAGTTCTGCAGCGGGCAAGGCCCTTACGATTCTTCTTGCAGCCAGCGCCGGATTAACAGGGCTGATTGCTCCCTCTCACGCTCAAGCTGATTACCGTAAATCAGTGGAAGGTAACGAAGTCGTCAAAGGAAAGTTTTATCCCAAAAAAGGGCGGGTGCAGCTGAACGCCGGCGGCGGATTCATTTTGAATCAGTCATTTATCAACACCTTTTTATTTGGCGGCAGTGGGACCTATCACTTTGACGAGTGGCACGCCCTGAATATTGAGTTTTATGCGGGCGCATCAAGCGACAAAGCAGATCGCACGTGCGTCGAGAACTTTTATCTTGATCCCGATTTTGCAGCCAGAAATGGATCATCCCTAGGTCTCGCTCCCTGTCCAACCAGCGAGCCTGCGCCCAAAGATGCCGCCACCGAAATCGACAACCCAGATAAAGATCCGGAAAAACTGAAACAGAACCCAAAATATTACGACAACCGAGTTCCCTACCAAAAAAACGCCGCCTATATGCCAATCCGCGAAATCACCATGCTGACGGCAGCGAACTATCAATGGACACCGGTTTACGGCAAAGCGTTGTTCTTTCTTTCCCAGGTCGGTTATCTCGATTTTTATCTCAACGCTGGGCTTGGTCTTGCGCTTTCAAATTACTATCCTCTCAAGGATAAGTTGACTGATTCAAATGGCACATTGAAAAACATGAAAGATGTCGGAACCACTGATCCTGTGCAGTATGGCAAAGAAGGTCGCCCGCAGGCGCAAAGCCAAACAAGTCCATTGGGTTCATTTGCAATTGGAAGCCGCTTCTTTTTGGCGCGCAAATATCTTCTCGATGTGCAGTTAAAAAATTATTCTATCATCGGCAGTGATGCTAATAACGGCACCGATTTTAGTGCGCCGTTTGCATTGCTGGGTGGTTTTGGAATCCTCTTTTAATGCCAATCTTGCTTGTTCCGCCCACGCAAGTTGTTCCATTTGATAGCGATCGTCTCGTCCAGCACCGCAAACAAATGGAAGACTTTCGTGCACAAGTGATTGCGCTCTGGAATCCTCAGCAGAAAGAGGAAGTCAAAACCGGCGCATTTCGCGGAGCTCGAACCTATGAATGGTCTGGCTCGCAGGATGCGCTGCTGCAAACCTACTTTGTGTATCCTTCAGAAACGAGCGAACGCCGGGGCGAAGTTGCCCGGATGGCGTTGCTGTTTCGCAAAGAGAATTGTCAACTCTTGGGTTCAACCTTGATTTGGGGAAGCGACTGGTCGAAGGATCTCCCGCAAGGAATTCCATCTCGCGAGCTTGTGTCACTCAAAGATGCTTCTGGCAGAACTTTTCAGCCAGCAAAATCGCCGATTCGTTTAAGCATTGATGCGCATGGCTATTGGTCGCACGCCATGGCCTGGATCTCTGAAGCGTGGCTAGGTGAGAAACTCGCCGCACAGGGACTCGTGGTTCAATCCGATCTTTCAGGTCTCGCCTGTTTTCGCGACACGGGTACAACCAATCGGCCGGCAGAAGGTGCGCGCGGGCATCGACAATTAAAAATTGTATTAGAGGGAAAACGCCCCAAACAGCCAAGTCGTTGGCCACTCATGGAAGGGCGCTTCGCTGTGGTGTCGTTACCGCTGAACGGAAAGCGTCAGGAGCAGAAATTCAAGCTCGAAGCACAAGCTGCTTATCAGCCAGAGGTCATTGCCGAACAGTCATCCACCGTTCTTTCAGCTGCGCTTCATAATCTCGAAGAAAAAAAGATCCGAGTCAGTCAACGAAAAGGATTGTTTGCAACCGTCGATCGCGGAATCGCTTTTGGGTTGAAGATTGGCATGCATGTCAATGGTCCAGATGGGGCGCAATTGCACGTCATTCGTTTTGAAAAATCTACAGATCAAGAAGATGCTGCGATTTTGCTTATCCGTAAAGATTCAAAATCAAAACCCCTGGCTGAAGGGGCTTTGTTAGAGATCGATGCAACACAATTTCCAAAAAAATGATTAATCGGGTTTGCCCGGACGTGCGCGCGTGGCGGGTGAGGAACGCTCGGCACTCGTATTGGCGGTGGCAGACTGTTTCTTTCCAACCAGCAATTGGCTTGGCAGTCCAATCTGTGCGAGGCGAGTCTCGTAGTCCTTGTCGATGCGCAGGTTTTCGAGGTCTGAGTCCAGCAGCGCTTGTTCACGCAAAGATTGATTCATGTACAAGGCCGTCTTGAGACTTTCGAATGCCTCTGATTTTCGTCCAAGCAAACTCAAGAGGCAGGCCTTGTTATAATGATATGGAGCGTGTTCTGGTTTTTGTCGGATCGCCGATTCGAAATCTTGCAGTGCCACTTCATAGCGAGTTGCTAAATATGAGGCTTGTCCACGCGCGGAATAAAGATCGTCACGCTCAGGCGCGAGAGCAATTGCTGCGCTCAGGTGCTCAACGGTATTCGCATAATCTTTTGCTTGTGTGGAAATCATCGCAAGTGCCAGATGCGCATCTTCCAGGAGAGGATTACTTAGAACAGCTCTACTAAGAGCATCAGCAATTAAATTTAATTGATTGTTGGCCTTGAAAGCATCGACAATCTGATTCACCCGCGCTTCATTGTTAACACTTAAACTCAAGGCGAGTTCTCCATGGGCGCGCGCCGATTTCTTGTCTTTGTTGGCTAGGTAAGCAAAGGCTGTGTGACTTTCAACCAAAGCATGCGATTCTGGGCTGAGGGTTTTAGATTGTCTGACTGCTTTGCCCAGAGCTTCAAGTCGGGCACATGCTTCTTTTGCAAGACCCATGTCTCTGTATTCAAGAATTGCAAGTTGTAAAGAGCTTTCGAGTGTGTTGCCAAGACTTATTGCTCTCAAATAAGCGGATTTTGCCTCTTTCCATTTTTTGCTTGCAGCAAATGCACTACCCGCGCGATGCCAGAGCCATCTGTCTGGATAAACTTCTGCGAATTTGGCAATTGCCTCACCGCTTTTTTCTTCGCCTACCGACTTAACCAACGCGTTGCCAATCCATGGTGACAATTCCTGTAGAGGATAGCCACGAGCAATTGCCAATTGAGCAGCACTCAAGGCTCGGACGGGTTCAACTTCCGCCCACAAGCGGGCCTCAAATGCGAGCGTCTCAATGTGGTTTGGAAATAACTGCCGCGCGTTGCTGTACAAGCGGAACGCTTCCGTTTGTCGGCCAACAGTGAGCAGAATTTCAACTCCCAAATAATCGCCAACGGGGTTTCCGGAATTCATCTCCTTCACAATCTCCGCCATGCTTGCTGCGCGTTGAAGGGCCGAGATACCAGCGCGTCCCAGAGTATAGTCAGTCAGCCACAGCCGACCCAGTTCAGCGTAGGCTGCTGAACATTCGCGGCATACGCGTGTTGCTTCAATAAGACTTTGTTCTGCAAGAGTGCGTTCTTCAGGAATTGCGTTGGCAATAAGAAGGCGTGCTTGATTCACCAACTCTTCAGCTTTTGCTTCAGGGGTCTTCTGAGGTTTTCCAACAGGCAACTGCGCCGAAGTAGCCCGCGCTGAGAGCGGCGCAAAAGCCACAACTGCAAAGAGTCCTGCCAAGCAGAGAAGAACCTTCCTCCGCAATCCTCTCACAAACACCTCTTCAACAGCCGCTTCGGTCTAGCCGACTGAATTCGTCGGAAAAACCTAAACGGTCCCTTCTGAGGGGAGGTATCGTCAGGCAATCAAGTTTGCTAAAGCTAATTCGTCACATTCCAAGCCGTGAGCGCCAAAGGTGAGGCGATGAAACTTCTTGTTCCCCTGTTGCTCGAATGCTACTGGCACTTAATTCGATGGACGGTTCGGCTGCGAATTCAGGGGCTTGACCTTGTTGAAGGCGAACTTGCGAGTGGTTTGGTGCCGGTTTTTGCCGTCCCACACCACACAATTTTTCTGAGTGCTTTGGCCTACCGCAACCGCTCGGTCACACTCCTTGCCAGTATGAATAAAGATGGCGAATTAGCCGCTCGATTTATGAAGCGGCGGGGGTTTCAGCTGGTGCGAGGCTCGTCGAGCCGCGGTGGAAAGGAAGCCCTGTCTGAACTCAAAAATGTGGTCATTTCGGGACAACCTGTTGCGCTCACCTTCGACGGTCCACGGGGTCCGAGGCTGATTCCGAAACCAGGCGTGGCGATATGCGCTTGGCATGCATCGGGTTCTCTTTTTCTTCTGAAGCATTCCATCCGAACATCGCGATTCTTTCCAAAAGGAATTTGTATACGCCTGAAATCCTGGGATCGTTTTGTCGTGCCGCTTCCAGGATGTGCGATGGATGTTGAGTTTGAAAGAATCGAACTTCCTGAAAAAAACCAACACCCACGTGAGCAGTGGGTGTTGGCGGCTTTGCAATCTATTCAAGAGAAAACCAGCGCTCACTACGGCGATGGCAGATAAACTTCAGTGGCCAAATCCAGCAGCACCAAGATCTGGACGTCCGCCTTCACCTTCCGGCGTCACACGCGTTTCGCCATCACCAAATTCGCAATAAACGACGTTTCTCCCGTTTGCTTTTGCGGCATAAAGACATTTGTCGGCGCGTGCGACAACATTTTCCCGGGTATCCTCAAGATCGACAAACATGCTGACGCCCACTGAAGTGCTCACAGGCACTCGTTTGCCCTCAAAAATAAATTTATGTTCTTGAATCGCAATGCGGAACTTTTCTGCCGCTTGGCAGCAACCATCGCGTGTCGCACCAAACACTACAATCAAAATTTCTTCTCCGCCGTACCGGCCAACAATATCTGTTTTACGAGACACTGATTTAAGAATTTTTGCGGTTTCAACCAGGACAAAGTCGCCCGCTTGGTGGCCGAACGTGTCGTTGATGCCCTTGAATTTATCGAGGTCGAACATCAAAATTCCAATCGACGGGGGCTGGTTGATTTCTCTGAGCTTGGCCATTGCTTGATCCACTTGCTCTTCAAAGTAGCGGCGCAAGAACAAACCAGTCAGCGGATCTGTCACACTCTGAATTGATTTCTCTTTGTATTTGCCTTGCAAGTTCGTTTCGGCCGTCACGTCGCGCAAGATAATACACGCACCCAGGAACTCGCCATGAGCATCAAAAAACGGATAACTACCAATGATCAATTGATAGGTTTTTTCGCCGCCGTTGCGAGTGGCTTGCACTTCATCAATGCGCAATGGCCCAGTTGCCTTCATAATTTCATCAAGAGCAGAGCCCACGCCGCCGGGATTCGGCATCGTGATCAGCTCATCCAGCGTATTGAGCTTCTTGACGTCAATTGCTTTGACCCCAAAAGCAGTGCATAAGCCTTGGTTAAATTTAAGGATTTTACGCTGGGAATTGACCAGCACAAAACCATCGAGGAAGATCCGGGTGAAGTCGCGATACGTCTCGAACTTCGCTAGAAGATCTGCGTCTTTGCGTTCTTGGTCTGTGATGTCCCGAATGGGCACTGCCACTGCTGACATGCAACCTGCCTCCCTTTGCTTGCGAGTCAGGCTTCGGACGAACCCGGAAAGAACTTTAGCCTTTCCGAGATTGCGGAGGAAAACTTTAGCGCGGTGGCTTGGGCGGGAGTTAACGCATCAAGAATGCGAAGTATTCTTCTTCAAGTTCTTCGGTTTCCATGGGCGTGCCGGAGTCTGGGCAGTTGGGAGCAGGTGGAATCGTCTGCGGCTCGAGGTCTTTTGTTTCAATCAAGACCCGATGGGTTTTGTTTGTACTTGGAGAAACATAGTTCACATAAAAGCTCAAAATTGAAGCCTTACCGAGAAAACTGGGAATCATGTTGATCTGCATGATGATGTCGGGAATGCACTCAGCGAAATAGACAGTTCTTCCCGCAGCTCCTTCGATTCCGCGCAGAAATGTCACCCACGCGCGAACGCCTAGAGAGTTCACAGACTTCACGTCTTTGAAGTTGAAAATCACCATCGTTGAGCCTTCGAGCTGCTGAGTGACCTCCTTGAGGGGAAGTTCAGCATCTTCGTTGATAACTCCTGAGAGTGTGACCCAATGAGCGCCTTGGTGTTCTTGAACGGCGTATTCCAAGTGAAAACCCTCCTCGAAAGACTTCAACTTTGTTGCGCGGATCGCAAATGAGTACATTCACTTGACAATATCGGGCTCACAATCGTAAACGGATTCCGGTCAAGGCGACTCGCTTCTGAGTCTACCCCGTTTAATGAGCGGGACAAGTTCGCAGCGTAGCAAGCCTGACATGGATTTGGCCCAGATGGCGGAATCGGTAGACGCAGTGGATTCAAAATCCACCGATCGCAAGGTCGTGAGAGTTCGAGTCTCTCTCTGGGCACCATCTCAACTCAGCACTTTTTCTGAACTATTAACTCAATTTTAAAGCAAGTCAGGATACAGAGTTCAGGTCTGTTTTTGCAACAATCACCGTTACGTTATCGCGTCCGCCGTGGCTCAGGGCTTTTTGAATGAGCTGGTCGACGCAATTCTGCGCGCCGCAAGTGTCCACTTCGGCCAAAATCTGACTCATGTCTGCCGCCTCTATTTCTCGTGTCAGTCCATCTGAACAGAGAAGCCATACGTCTCCGTCGCGCAGCTCTGCGGTCATGACGTCGGGCTCACACTCTCGATTGGCCAAAATACAGCGTGAAAGGTATGCGGCTCCCGGACTGCGCGCGGCTTGGCTGCGAGACGCACCTCTGCGCCGGAGTTCGGTTTCAATGACCTGGTCGAAGGTTAACTGAAAAATTGCTTCTTCGCGCATCAAATAGATACGGCTGTCTCCTAAGCTCACCAACACAACTTGCTCTCCTGAGCGCATCCAGATCAGCAACGTGGTGCCAAGATCTTGTTGTTCTGGGTGGTCTGCGACCCACCGTTTCAATGATTCCGTAGCCGCGCGAACACAGGCGTCTGCAACGGCTTTTGCCGATGGCGGGTCTTTCCAATCAATAGTTTCAAGGGTGTGTTGAACTGCCTCTGTGGTCAATTGGCTCGCAACTTCGCCTCCTGAGTGTCCACCCATGCCGTCAGCCAGAATCAAAAATCGCCCCTCGGGGTCGCAATAAAATGAATCTTGATTCTGCAACCTCACATTGCCTGTGTCTGTACCCCCGGCCCAGCTCAAAGCCCACGAAGATGTCATGAGTTCATCCATTCCCATCGATTGTCGCACTGTTAACACAATGGTACACAGACTCGTTGCAAAACCAAATGTATGTGGGGGATGCCGTGGCCCGTCGGGACGCCTTTGAAAAGCCGTTTGAACCTGGACAAATCGAAGCTCATTTGCGCGACTATTGGGAAAGCCACAAATTCTATCGGGCGAAACGTGACGCCAAGAAAACACCATACACGATCGTGATGCCACCCCCGAACGTGACGGGCGACCTCACCATGGGCCACGTTCTCAACAACACGCTGCAAGATATTCTCATTCGCTGGAACCGCGCGAATGGCAAAGTTGCATGCTGGATTCCTGGAACTGACCACGCCAGCATCGCAACTGAAGCTAAGGTCACCAAGATGCTTGCTGAGCAAGGCATCAACAAGCGTGAGATCGGCCGCGAAGAATTTCTCAAACACGCGTGGGCGTGGAAGGAAAAATATGGTGGCCGCATTGTTTCATTGCTCAAAACTCTCGGTGTGAGCTGCGATTGGGATCGCGAAGTTTTCACCATGGGCGATGATTATTCGCGAGCCGTGATCAAAGCCATTGTGAGGCTCTACAAAGATGGGCTGGTTTATCGAGGCTACCGGTTGGTGAATTGGTGCCCAGTCAGTCAGTCTGTGATCTCGGATGAGGAAGTTAATCCTGAAGAAAGGAATGGCCACCTCTGGCATATTCGCTATCCCATTGAAGGTTCAGCCGGACAATTTCTGATTGTCGCGACCACCCGCCCCGAAACCCTGTTTGGCGATTTGGCTGTTGCTGTTCATCCCGACGATGAGAGATACGCGAAGCTTATCGGCAGAAAAGTAATTGTGCCGGTTTGCAACCGGCCCATCCCGGTGATCGCTGATACCTACGTTGAAAAAGAATTTGGAACGGGAGTGGTAAAGATTACTCCTGCGCACGACATGAACGACTTTGCCGTCGGCGAGCGGCACAAGCTGGGATTGCTCAACGTCATGAACCCAGACGCAACGATGAACGATAAAGTTCCAAGCGCTTATCAAGGGCTTGATCGTTTTGTTGCGCGAAAGAAACTCGTTGCTGAGCTTGAATCTTCAGGGCTTCTTGAAAAAGTTGCGCCACACAAGATGGTTGTTGGTATTTCTGAACGCGGTGGCGTGCCGATCGAATATTATTTGAGCGAGCAGTGGTACATCAAAATGGATAAGTTTGCGGAAATTGCGCTCGCGGCAACCCGCACCGGTCAATTGAAACTTCACCCACCACACATGGAGAAAATCTGGGACTATTGGCTTACGAATATCAAAGACTGGTGTATCTCGCGACAGCTTTGGTGGGGTCATCAGATGCCGATGTACACCTGCCAATCCTGCGGGCATGTGAATTGCGAAGAAAGCAAACCAAAGGCCTGCGAGAAATGTGGACACACAGAGTTACAGCAAGATTCTGATTGTCTTGATACGTGGGCAAGCAGTTGGTTGTGGCCATTCGCTGTCCATAATTGGGCGAACGGCAGCGAGGAACAGAAAAAAGATCTCGCCTATTTTTATCCAACTGACATTATCGTCACAGGCCCCGATATTATCTTTTTCTGGATCGCTCGGATGATCATGGCGGGTGGCTACTTTACCGATAAAACGGCATTCAAAGATGTTTATTTCACCCCAATCATCCGCGACACCAAAGGTCGCAAGATGAGCAAGTCGCTTGGGAATAGCCCAGATGTGAACGAGCTCATTGCAAAATATGGAACAGATGCTCTTCGCTTCAGCGTCATTAATCAGGTTGTGCTGGGGCAAGATATTTTCTGGGCAGATGAGGCCTGCGAATTGGGCCGAACCTTTGCCAACAAAATTTGGAACGCGACACGCTTTTTGCTTTTGAACGCTGAGAAGTACGGAATCGATTCCGCTCAAATTTCCTTTGATCAGCTCACGAGCAAGCCGCAGGACACACTTCTTGGGTGGATGACCTCCGAGTTTTTTGCGGTTGCACAGAAAGCCCATCAATCAATCGAAAAACTTGAATTTGCAGGCTATACCTCGGCCCTTTATGAATTCGTTTGGATGGTGTTTTGCGATTGGTTTGTCGAACTTTGCAAGCCGCGCTTTGCAGATCCTGCAACCTTGAGCCAAGAGCAAAAAGCCCTCGCGCAAGACACTGTGCGCACCGCGCTGCAGATTCTTGATGGTATTTTACGATTGCTGCATCCCGTTATGCCGTTTGTTACCGAACAAATTTGGCAAAACCTTGGCGACCATGCTGGTCAAACAATTGGCCAACGCGAACTTCCGCGTCCACATCCAGAGCGACTTGATCTTGCTGCTATTGCGGCCATGCGTGAAGTACAATCGGTGGTTAGCGCGGTGCGCGCTGTGCGTGGCCAATTTTCAATTCACCCAGGTGCCGACCTTAAAGTCACTGTCAATGCCAATCGCGAGCGTTTCGGCTTGATGGTTCCGCAGATGGAATTTTTGGCACGTGCTGCCTTCTCTTTTTCAGATCAGCGGCCTTCCCTGTGCGGTACAGCGCTGGCTGGCGGTATCGAGGTGTTTGTCGACCTGGCAGGGTTTGTTGACCCAGCTGCAGAGCGTGATCGGCTCATCAAAAAAATTCAAAAGGTTGAGCAAACTCTGGAAGGGATTCGCAAGCGCTTGTCGAATGAAGAGTTTATGAAGTCTGCTCCTGAGAAGATAGTTTTAGGAGCGCGTGAGCAGCTCGAAGCGAATGAAAAAGAGCTTGCGGTTTTGCAGGCGAGTTTGAAGTCACTCACTTAAAGCTAGGATAGGGCGAATGAAGCATTTATTTTGGCTGGATATGGAAATGACTGGCCTTGACGTTTCAAATCACCGCATTCTAGAAACGGCGGTGATCATCACTGATTGGTCGCTCTCCGCGCTGAAGCACTTTTCCTCGGCCGTTTTTCAGCCAGCCGAGGAGCTTGCCAAGATGGACGAGTGGTGTGTCAAGACGCACGCAGCGAGTGGGCTCATCAAGCGTATTCCGGATGGTCTCAAAGAATCAGCTCTCGATGAAGCTTTGTGCGAATTGGTCAATGAGTTTTACCCAAAAGACGAGCGAGTGGTCTTGTGTGGCAATTCAATAGGTCAAGATCGAAAGTTCATCGATGCGTACTTACCGAAGTTTGCTTCTCGATTGCATTACCGCATGCTTGATGTGTCGTCTTTCAAAATAGTTTTTGAAAACAAGTTTAATCAAAAATTCAAGAAGCAAAATCGTCACGAGGCACTTGGTGATATCGAAGAATCGATTGCCGAGTTTCGCCATTATTTGTCCTTTATTGATCAAAGCAAATTGGAAGTTGTTCCATGAATTCACCGGCACAAGATCTTCTCGTTGAACTGTGGAACAGCACTGCTGCTGACGATTTGCGCGTGCAAACTGCGAAGCTCATTCGTAAGCTTGTGCGAGCATCAACTCATGAAGAAGCACTGAGCAAACTGACGCAATTAGATGTGCTCGATTTGGCTGTTGACCCATGGATCAAGAGAACTTGGTCGCTCGATTTGTCGGTTCTTGAATTGCTGCCTGTGGTGCGCGGAGTGAAGCTGAACGGGAGCCGGGTCGTGAGCCTCGACCCACTCAAGGGTTTGAAGTCACTCAAAACACTGTCTCTTGATGAGCTCGAGCTTGAATCCATCGATTGGCTCACCGCGTTTAAAGAACTTGAGGTTTTCTCTGCCCGCCGCAATAAAATTCGCAGCATTGATGTTTTGGCAGAGCTCCAGCATCTGCGTGAAGTTAATCTTGCAGAGAACAGCATCACCTCACTCAAACCTTTTGCCGGACTCGAGAAACTTCGTCTGCTCGATGTTTCGCAAAACATGATCGCCGACCTCGAGCCAATTGCAAAACGTAAGAGCATACGTGTGCTTCGCTTGCGACGGAATGCACTCACCTCGCTTGATGGGCTTGAGGATCTGCGTGACCTCGACGAACTCGATGTCCGCGACAACCGAATTATGTCTTTGCGCCCCATTAAAGACCTTTCGATGCTCAATACTCTTGGAATCGCTGGGAATCCCCTCACCGAAGACGATTTGGAAAGTCTTCGTAGGTCAATCAAGCTTTTATCTTAACTGGATGAAATAAAATAAAAAAATAAGGTATGGTATTTCAGAAAACGCTGGTTTGCGATAGCAAGGACTCGGCTCAATCTGGGACGCGTCTATGGATGTCATTCATCATGAACTTTTTCATGCAATGCTTTGTCAGATTCAGGCCAGCGGGTGCACCGCTATCGGATTACCCCTGCAGCGCCATTGCTGCTTCGCACAGAGACCAATGACGAGATTAAGCTGCGGTCTCCTGATTTAAAGATAAATTGGCAGCCATCCTCAGCACTTTTTGCTGTGAGCCAAGATATTTCACAAGACGGTGTCAATCTTTTTCAGGTTGCAGCTTAGGCAGATACGGGCTGAACCAAAATGAACGTGGCTCTTTCGCAGTTCAGGTGAGTTATTTTTTCGGAATGCAATAAATTAATTCGGGTAGATGAATGTTTTGTAAAAATCAAAATACAAAGAGTGAAGTTAACCTGAAATTCTTTTTCGAGGTTGTAGTTTCAATTCATTGTTGAGCCATTCGCACTCACAAAGAAAGAGAACTGATTCACAACTGACAAAAATTGTCTTCGTTGCGCTCGCCCTTGCTATTTCGTCCGATAGCGCATGAAGTTCGGTTGCAATGTTTTGTCTGACCTCGGATTGTGAAGCGTCGGTTGTGGGGTTCTCGTTTGAGAGCCAGGAGAGTTCTCCTGCGGGAACAATCAGTGGATTGCCCGAATTGAAACGCGCGGCGTGCTGTTCCGGGAGAATTGCTCTTGGTAACTTAGGTGCGACCGCCCAAGGTGGGAGCAACGCATGACGCAATGCGTCTAGGTCGGGAGTCGCAATTCTTCCAGCAGCATCAGTGGCAAATTTCAGAGCGTCATTGACATTCCAAGGTTCGACCAATTCACGTCGGAGTTTGATGCAAGTCCCAACGCTTCCCAAAGCTTTTGCAATGTCGCGCGCAAGCGAGCGGACATAAGTGCCTTTTGAGCAAACAACTCGCAACTCCAAGCTTTTATTGTCGACGTGTATCACTTCGAGCGCGTGAATATTCACTTGCCTTCGTTTACTTTCGATATCCACGGGTAGTTTACCGGTGGCGCGCATGTGTTCGTAAAGTGGCATTCCGTTCATTTTCAAAGCCGAATAAACCGGTGGCACCTGTTCAATTGGGCCTCTGAATGCAGATAAGACGCGTTCAATTGCTGGATTGCTTAAATCATCAGGCAGAGGTGCCTGTGCAATCACTCTGCCGGTTGGGTCGAGTGTGTCGGTTTCTGCGCCAAATCCAATCGTAAAAAGATATCCTTTTTGACCATCCATTGCCTCGTCTGCCAAGCGGGCCGTATTGCCAATCAGGATCGGTAAGAGCCCAGATGCAAATGGATCAAGAGTTCCAAGGTGACCAACTTTGTCTGCTTTCAGGGCGCGTTTAACTGCAGCGACGACATTGTGGCTGGTTGGTCCCTCTGGCTTGTCGACAAGGATGAGTGACATGCGCTGCCTTTTCGACGGGCTGAATAATTATTCGCCTGAGTCTTCGCTGGTGTGCTTGAGAGAGGGTGCGTCAGCATTTTGCGCAGAATCCTCTGCTGCATCTTCGCGTTTCACAGTTTCAATGAGCTCGGAAATCCGAGCCGCACGTTCAATTGATTCGTCAAAGAAAAAGTGAATGACCGGCGTGAAACGCATTTTGAGGGTATCGCCAAGCGATCGACGAATAAATCCACTCGCCTGTTTTAAGCCTTTGTCCACCGCTTCACGCTCAGCTTTGCTGCCCATGACGCTGTAGTAAACTTTCGCGAGTTGCAGGTCGGGCGATACTCGAACGGAATTGATGGTGATGTTTTTTAGGCGAGGATCAGAAAGCTCGCCACGGATCAGCATCATGGCAATATGTTCACGAATCTGTTCACCGACTTGTAGGATGCGTTTGGAAGACACAATTCACTCCGGACAAGATAAAAAAACCGGGCTCACATTTCATGTGTGGCCCGGTGTGTTGAGCTCAAACGATTCAGTCAACCGTTCAGCGGAGAGTTGCCGCAGTCTCTTCGATGATGAAGGACTCGAGAACATCCCCAACTTTGAGGTCGTTGTAGTTTTCGACACCGATACCGCACTCAAATCCCTGCAGCACTTCTTTGGCGTCATCCTTGAAGCGCTTCAATGATCCAACCCGCCCCGTGTAGATCACGATACCATCGCGCACAACACGAATATGCGAATTGCGGACGACCTTGCCGTCGGTGATTGCCGTACCAGCAATGACGCCGATTTTCGGAACCGAGAACAAGTTGCGAACTTCTGCGTGGCCAAGGACTTTTTCGGATTTCACAGGAGCCAGCTGGCCCGCCATGAGTTTTTCGACAGTCTCGAGCAGTTCATAGATGATGCTGAAGCATTGGATTTGCACTCCGCGAGATTCAGCCGCCGCACTCGAAAGTTTGTCTGGGCGCACATTGAAGCCAATGACGGTCGCTCCAGAAGCTTCTGCCAAAGTGACGTCGGTTTCTGTGACACCGCCCACAGCTGAGTGAATGATCCGGTTCTTGACCTTTTCCGTATCCAGCTTTTGTAAGCTGGCACGAATGGCCTCAACCGAACCATGAGTATCCGCTTTGAGGATGAGTGGTAGCTCTTTTGCTTTGTTGGGATCATCACCCAGTTTTGCAAGGAAGTCCTCGAGAGTCGCCTTTGGTTTGCCAGCGAGTTCTTTTTGGCGATGTTTTTCGATGCGGTAAGCAACAGCTTCTTTTGCAATGCTTTCGTTCATGACGCAGTTGAATTGGTCGCCTGCTGCAGGAACTTCCGAGAGACCAATAATCTCTACTGGAGTCGCTGGTAGCGCCTCATTCATGCGATGGCCTTTGTCATCGAACATCGCACGCACCCGACCGTAGGCAATACCGGCAACAATGCAATCGCCTTGTTTCAAAATCCCGCTGGTCACGATCACCGTTGCAAGCGGACCGCGCGCTTTATCGAGCTTGGCTTCAATCACGATACCAGCAGCCAAGCCTTCCTTAGGTGCCTTGAGATCAAGCACGTCAGATTGCAGCAGCAACGCTTCAAGCAATTCGGGAATCCCTTGTTTGGTTTTCGCCGACACAGGAACAAACATCGCATCACCACCCCATTCTTCAGGAGTGACATTGTGCTGTGAAAGTTCACGTTGAATGCGCTCAATGTTTGCGCCAGGCTTGTCCATTTTGTTCATAGCAACAATGATTGGTACATTGGCTGCCTTGGCATGAGAAATTGCCTCAACTGTTTGAGGCATGACACCGTCGTCGGCTGCAACAACCAGGACAACAACATCCGTCACCTGAGCTCCGCGTGCACGCATTTGCGTGAATGCTTCGTGACCAGGCGTATCGAGGAACGTAATTTTGCGGTCGTTGTATTCGATTTGATAAGCACCAATGTGCTGGGTAATACCACCCGCTTCTCCGGCAGCCACATCTGCTGAGCGAATTGCGTCAAGCAGCGAGGTTTTGCCGTGATCAACGTGTCCCATGATCGTCACAATCGGTGCACGAGTCACAAATTCAGCTTGGGCTGAGTCGGTTTTGATTGTCTTCTTCGTATTCAAAATGTCGCTGATGCTGACTGCCGCATTTTGCACTTCAAATTCGAACTCATTTGCAACCAAGGTTGCAGTTTCGAGATCGAGTTGTTGATTTACACTGGCCATCATCCCCAACTTCATCAAGACTTTGATGATAGCAGACGATTTTATGCTCATTTCGGCCGCGAGATCGGACACTGAGATGGATTCATCCACGCGTACGACTCGCTTGGAAGCCTTCATTGGGTTTGCTTGTTCTGCTCGTTTATCTTCGCGTTTACGAGAAGGTGCAGAGCCGCGTCGGCGGTTTGGCAGAATTACAGTGCGAACTTGGCTAACGCCTTCGGTACTTCCAGTGCCTTCTTCTTCGTTTCCAAAATAAAGTTCTTCATCAATGAACTCTTCGTCTCCACCACCGCGAGCGGCTTTGGCGCGCGCACGACGATTCTCTTCGTCTTCCTGAAGGCGACGTCGGCGGAGTTCATGTTCTTTTTCTTTTTCACGACCACGCGAGGAAACTTCTTTACCTGCGGGTGGAGTGTCTGCTGGAGGCGCACCAAAAGGTGACCTTGGACCACCAAAACCACCGCCTGCACCTGCGCCTGCAGGACGAGGTCCAGCAAATCCGCCAGATGTTCCGCCTGCAGCTCCGTAAGCCGGACGCGGGCCACGGTCGAAACCACCACCACCTTGTCCAGGACCGCGTGGTTGCCAGCCGCCACGATTTTCTCCGTCGCCTGCGGGGCGAGGTCCACCGTAGCCACCAGAATTATAAGAACCAGGGCCACCGCGCGATGGTCCACCAGGACCTGGCTCACTGCGGTGATATCCACCTTGTTCGCCGCGTTGGTAAGAATTGCGATCAGAACGCGGTGTCGGGCCGCCCGATAATTCGCTGCGCGGTGTCGGGCGTCCGCCCGCAGGAATAGGTCCACTGCTTTGGGGACGTGGGCCGCTTGTTGGGCCAACGGGTGTTTGCACAGGTTCCGCACGACGGATGATCGTTGCACCGCCCGAAGGTGCAGCAGGTCGAATCACCGTCGCGCCTGTCAAGGGTGCTGCTGAAGTTGGAGCTTTTACATTGGGAGCGCTGCGCACTTCAGCTCCAGCATCAGGCGCTGCTGGAGCTGAAGGCTTCTCAGTTGGAATTTTGCTTGTTGGAGCTTCTTCGCTTGTCGCGCGTGCGATTATTGCAGGCGCAACCTCAGGTCCTGCAGGTGCTTCGGCGGGTGACGCTGCAGCAGGAGCTTCATTCTGCGCTTGTTCGGCTTCGATCAAAGATTGAAGATGAAATGGGGCTTCTGTTGAGCCAGCGGCACCTTCGCCCACACCTTCAGAGCCGGGTGTTGCTTCCGTGCGTCGGCGGATCACAACTTTACTCGTGGGTTTCGCAGTTGCCTCTTTCTCGGGGTTACGTCCAGAACGCACATATGCACGCAGTTTGTCCGCTTCGATATCAGAAATCGCATTGAAGTGATTTTTGACCTGTACACCCAGGTCATTCAGCTTTGTAATAACTGTTTTTGTGTCGAGCTTAAGCTCTTTCGCGATATCCAAAACCCTCAGACGGCTCATCCAACTCCGCTCCCAAAATAGCCCCAGTTGATCGGCGGGGCACCGATTGATTTCAAGACCACGGTTCTCTAACAGCTTTCTTAGGATTCAGCTAGAGATTCGAGTGCTCTGCTAACGAAATCTTTGTGACTCACGAGAAGCGCTTTGACTTGTGCATCTTTGCCAAAGAATTTTTGACCAATCACTTGGCTCGCTGCATTAAGCCGTATGCCAGCAAGTCGGTCACCATGCATCGAAAGAAGATTTTCACAGTGACGATAAAACCGTTCTGAACCATCCGAGCTCATCAACAGAAGACGACTGATGCGTCCGGAGTCGCTCGCAAGCTTGCGCTTTTTGAGTGCTTCTAAACCTTGTAATTCTATGCGCAAGCAGCTTTCAATATTTTCAAGGCCGCCCCTTAATTGCCCCGCGCGTCGAGAGATAGAGAGTGCTTTTTCGAGTTCGGAATTGAGTTCGAGGGTCGGCACTTTAAGCCGACCCTCGCTCCAAAGGGGCCTCAAGTTTTGATTGAGGCGTTCAATAATTTGGCTGGCTTTTGGCTCAGCCTCCAACGATTTTGGCAGTTTCAGCATGAATTTTTCCTGAGAATTTATACGGGAGTCCTGTCCGGACTGCGATGTCCTCGGGAGTGGTTTGGGCCACGGCCGAGTAATCATTGAATCCAGCCGTGTGGAGAATAGCAGCGGTATATTCACCAACGCCGCGAAGTTTCATCCAATAATGGAGAACGTCATTCGGCACTTGCCGAGGGTCAACTTTTTCGGGATCCAGTTGAGCAGCGGGACGCGATTTTGCAACCAAGTCTTCGAGAGCTGACGCTTCAGCAGCCGCATCAAATTGTGTCCCAGGCAGAGATCCTGCGAGTTCGAATGGATCGAATTCGCTTTCAACATCAATCTCGGTTTTCTTGTTTGCAGCAATTTTTTCGCCAAGTTCCTGAGCACCAGCAATCACTTGCTCAGCTTCTTCAGCAGACAAGCGGAGTAGCTTGCTGAGTAACTTAGCGTCCATGCGAGCAATGTCAGTTGGATCCTTGTAACCTTCGTTGACAAGAATCTCTGCACGCATCTCGCCCAACGAAGGGATTTGCGAAAGCACGGATTTATATTCCTGAACCAACTCACGCATCTTTGTTTCGGAACGAATGTCTACTTTCCAGCCCGTCAGCTGGGCAGCAAGACGAACGTTTTGTCCGCGGCGGCCAATTGCAAGCGAAAGATGATCGTCAGGGACAACGACTTCCATCGTATGAACACGTTCGTTGACAATTACTTTTGAAACTTCCGCGGGAGCAAGAGCATTACACACGAAACGCGCAGGATCGCGGTCGAAAGGGATGATGTCGATCTTTTCTCCACGCAATTCTTGCACAACCATTTGAACGCGAGAGCCTTTTACACCAACGCAGGCACCGACAGGATCAACCGATTGTTCTGTGCTGTAAACTGCGATTTTCGAGCGGCTGCCAGGGTCGCGAGCTGCGCTCTGAATGATCACGATGCCTTCAGCAATTTCTGTCACTTCTTGTTCAAACAGCCGAACAAGCATTTCAGGATGTGCACGGCTGAGAATTACTTGCGGGCCACGAGTCGATTTTTTCACGTCCAGAACGTAGCACGTGATCTTGTCGCGCAACTTGAATTTTTCGCCCGGAATCTGCTCGCGCATTGGCAAAACGCCTTCGCACGAACCGAGGTCGATGATTAAGTCTTGTTTGTCGAATCGTTTCACTTGTCCTGTGACAAGCTGAGCCTTGCGATCTTTGAAGTCACGGACAATTTTTTCCTTCTCGGCTTCCTGCATTTTCTGCACAATGACTTGTTTTGCAGCTTGTGCGGCGATGCGGCCGAGTTGATCTGTTGGAAGTGCTTCACCGACTTCGTCGCCAAGTTGAAGTGACTCGTCCATTGCGGATGCTTGAGAGTGCTTAATTTCGCGGAATTCATTTGTGAATTGTTCGTCTGGTACCACAACGCGGAAGCGAAGAAGCTCAACTTCTTCGGTTTCTTCATTGAACTTGGCTTCAAATATGCAATCACCAAAAAACTTTTTGGCAGCTGTTACGATCGCATCTTTGAGAGCGCCAATCAGCAACTCGCGATCGATGTTTTTTTCTTTGCCAACAGCTTCAATCACTCGCTTAAGATCAATTTGCATGTGTTACCCTCAGCAATCGGGGGTTTTCCAGAGTATCGTCCGCGGGCTATACCCTTGGCTTATCTGGTTGTCACCCATTTTTGAGAAAAATGGTTTATCCTTCAAAATTCCCTGCTCATTTCACGTTTTTTTCCCGCCGCGCTTCGACCCGGATGGGGCTTTCGGCGCGTTTGCTTTGGCAGACTTGGGTTGTTCAAGGAGTGCCTGGGCAAACTTGACGGCTGAAAGTGGAACTTCGGTCACCTCAGTTCCTTCTCGCAACCGAAGCGAGGGAGACGCGACATCAGCAACGACATCGTCCAGAAACATAACAAACCTATCGCGCCCTTGTCGCTTTGTCCATGTTTTGAGCGAGACAACTTGACCCTTGGCTGATTGAAAATGTTCAAGCGTGCGCAAGGGAGGTTCCATACCCAACGAACCCACGCGCACACCGACTTCGTCGTCAAAGGCATCGAGGCAACCATCTTCCAAAAGAAAATGGTGAAGTGGTAGACATTCATCAAGCGTCACAGCTTGATCTGGAGTTGGAAAGGGTGTCGTTCCCGAGTGGCCAGGTTCTGGCTCGACAAAGAGATCAATAAGCGCTTTGCCCTCTTCGATGAGGAACCAAAAATCACGAATTTTGAGCGCGCGTATTTGAGCATTGTTTGCGTTGTAGCGGGAGCATGCAGATTGAAGTTTACTCAGCAGCTCATCATAGAGCTCGGGTGTCAATTGACTCGGGTGCAACAGCTGACTTGTGTTCATAAGACCTATGTTCTGTGAAAGTTCAAAGTTATCCACACAAACTCATTGACTTTATAAAATGAAAAAAAGCAACAAAAAGATGCGCGATGTCGGTAGGATGGGGAACGATGTTCGCCTATATAAAAGGCACTTATCCACATACTATCCACAAGGGATTCGTAGGTGGCTTTGAGGCAAAGCAGCAAGCTTTCGCTGGCCCAGGTTTCAGGTTGGACCCGTTGGATAACACCACCGATCTTCAGGGTCAACCCGGAAATAAAAAAATATTCTTTGGCCCGAAAATTTGTCTGCATTCAGAGCAGCAGTTGATGATTCCTGTCTTCTTTTTCAGCATGTGCGAACGCGTTAGTTGTTGGATGTAAGGAGGCAATGCGTTGAGTACATCTGTAGGTCGTCGTGCTGAGTGCTGTGTTGAAGAGTGGTTTGAGTCAGAGGGCTGGACTTGTTTCGAACGCAATCTGAGGGTTCCAGGGGGTGAGGTTGACCGGATGTTCGTTCGTCAGCGTGGAGTGAGCGCGCTAAGGGTCGATTTGTGTGTGGCCGAAGTGAAGGCGACGCATCTCAAAAACTCACGAGGGGCAGATCGTTTGTTTGCCGCTGAACGCATGCGCTCTTTTGTTCGTCCGCGACAGCTTCGCATTTTGTGGCGCTCAGCGGCGGCCTACGAGGCGCAACTCCAACGTCTCACACGAGCACCGGTGAGAACTTATGTGAGATATTTTTTGGTTGTTTATGGCACGCCAAAATTGCTTGGAGATTTGAAGAGCTCGGTTGAGTCGGGTGCCCTGTCGATTCCCGTGCGGTTTTGCCGTTCGACACAGGAGAGCCTGATATTGGCTTGGACACCCGATGCTTGCACAGTGGCGTTCTAGTGGCGATCCACACCGTGCATCGTTTGCAGTGACAGGGCTCTTCAGTGCGAATGGCCTTCAATATACCTTTCTGCTTCAAGTGCTGCCTGGCATCCGCGACCTGCGGAGGTAATGGCTTGTCTGAATTTGTTGTCCTCAACGTCACCTGCGGCAAATAGACCTGCAACGTTGGTTGCCGTGCTTCCGGGTTTGCAAAGCACGTAGCCCTGCGCGTCGAGTTCAACCAGTCCACGCAAGAATTCAGTATTTGGATTGTGACCAATGGCCATAAACAATCCATCCACCTTCAGCTGTGAGGTTTCGCCGTTCGAGTTTTTCATGACGATACCTGTGAGTCCGGTGCTATCCGATAGGGTGTCGACAACTTCTGTGTTCCAGATGATTTTGATTTTTGGATTGCTAAAAACTTTTTCTTGCATTGCTTTGCTTGCGCGAAATTTGTCGCGGCGGTGAACCAAAGTGACGCTTGCCGCAAGTTTTGCAAGATAATGTGCCTCTTCCATGGCACTGTCGCCGCCACCTACAACAGCAACCGACTTGTTGCGGTAAAAAAAGCCGTCGCATACGGCACAGGTTGAGAGGCCATAGCCCATCAACTTATCTTTGTTGGGCAGCGGTAAGGTGATTGCACTTGCGCCAGTCGAGACGATGATTGTTTTTGTTTCAATTGGATCGCCATCTGTTTCAATCCGGAATCCACCAGCAATGCGATCAATTTTCATGACCGTGCCATTGATAATTCGTGTCCCGTATTTTTCCGCTTGCGCTCGCATGTCCTGCATAAGTTTGTTGCCGTCCACGCCTTCGGGTGTGCCAGGCCAATTCTCTACAATACTTGTGGTTGTGAGCTGTCCACCGGGTTGTAAACCTGCGATCAGGATTGGATTCAAGGCAGCACGTGAGGTGTAAATGCCGGCGGTGAGTCCTGCAGGACCGGAACCAATGATGACAACGTTTTCCATGGACAAATCCCTTTGTGATTACTTTTTTGGACCGAGAACTTCATTGAGACGCTGTTCGCTCGATGTTGCAATATCTGCGTGAAGGCTGTTGCCGTGCGCATCGATTGTCACGAGGGCTGGAAAGTCGACAACTTCAAGTTCCCAGATGGCTTCCGGAGAACCAAACTCTTCCAACATTGAAACGCCGCGAACTTTCTTTACTGTTTCAGCAAGCACTTGCGCAGCACCACCGACAGCATGGAGATAAACACATCCGAAATCTTTGCAGGCTTTGAGGGTTTTCGCGCCCATACCACCCTTGCCGATCACCGCGCGAATTCCATATTTCTCGATGACTGTGGCCTGGTATGGCTCTTCGCGTGTGCTGGTTGTTGGGCCTGCTGCGCGCACACTCCATTCGCCTTTTTCTGTTTTCACGACCACAGGTCCGCAGTGGTAGATTGCCGAGCCGCTGATATCTACAGGAATACTTTTTCCTTCATAGAGGTGTTTATGTACTGCGTCTCGGCCAGTGAACATGACGCCACTCAACAGCACCATGTCGCCGACCTGCAGAGAGCGCACTTGTTCTTCAGTGATCGGGAGGGTGAGTTTGATTTCTCTCATTGATAAATCCACTCCTTAATATTTCCATTTGCAGTTGCTTTGACGCCTTGTCGGCGAAAAGCCCAGCACATGTACGACACCGATACGAAGAAACTTGCGGGTAGGCGGTTCAGAGCAGAGATTTTAACGCCGAGTAAAGTGGTGTTTCCACCAAATCCCATCGGACCAATTCCCAGCGAATTTGCCTGCTGCATGATCTGTTGCTCGAGTTCCGCGAGGCGAGGATCTGGGTTTAGGTCATCCATAGATCGCAAGAAAAGTTTCTTCGAGTAAGAGAAGCCAGTGCTGCGATCACCTCCAATGACGACGCCAAGGATTCCTGGACCGCACCCTTTGCCCTGAGCTTGATAGACAGCATCGAGAACAACTTTGCGCACACCATCGAGGTCGCGGCCCGCCCCCAATCGGCTGTCGGGAAGACTGTATTGGGCTCCTACGTTTTCGCATCCCCCGCCTTTGAGGGCGAGTCGAATATCGAGCTCTTCAGAGCGGTGCTGCTCAAAGTAAATGGTTGGTGTGCCGGGCCCAAGGTTGTTTCCCGAGTTTTGACCGGTGATGCTGTCGACCGAATTTTGTCTCAGATAGCCAAGCTCCGTTGCTTTCGCGACGGCCGCCTCACAGACCTCAGAAAAAGTGATTTGATCATAGCCCACGGGGGTTTTGACAAAGAAAAGGATGCTTCCTGTGTCTTGGCAAAGAGGTTGGCTGACGCCGCAAGCAATGTCGATGTTCCGTTGAATCACCTTCATGGCATATTCGCCGGCACTTCCAGATTTTTCTTTTTCCAGGGCACTTGTCACTGTTGTGCGGACATCTGGTGGAAGATTCGTACTTGTGACGCGAATGAGCTCAACCAATGATTCAAAGAGTGTCTGATGGGTCGCCGGTACGGCCGGGGGATTTTTCAGGGGACCCTTGGGATTTGTCGCCATCTTCGGTACCTTCATTGCAATTTGGAAAACGAAAATAGGAAGGTGAATCAGATGCACTCACCGCTGGTCACATTAGTCAGAAATTCCACTTTGTCCATGCTTACCCTTTTCGTCTGCGGGCAATCTTCCGCACAAGTGCAGTCGGTTCGAGCATTTGGCGAGTTGCGCGCATTAAGTGCAAAGGGCGCTGCCGTGACCGCGTTTGCCGTGAATCTCCGCACTGGACAAGTGATTGGCGAATTCAACCCGGATGATCGAATGACTCCAGCCTCGGTGTCCAAAGTTGTTCTTGCAGCCGCTGCACTCGAGCGATTTGGGAGTGAACACACCATAGAATCTCGTTTTTATGCAACCGGGCCGGTTAAAAATGGAGTCTTGAAAGGAGATTTGCTTTTTGAAGGTGCAGGTGATCCTTCATTGACGAATGAAAAGCTATGGTTCCTGACGACCGACGTTGCACGTGCTGGTATTCGCAAGGTCGAAGGGCAACTGGTGGTCAATACATCTCGTTTTGGAGCAATTGAACCAGACCTCGATCGCAAATTGGCGGCGCGCCGAAGTCGACATGCCTACGACAGCCCTCTTTCTGCAGCAGCAGTCAACTTTAGTGTGATGGGGATTGTTGTGAGTCCGGGTGAGCTCCCCGGATCCCGCGCTCATTTGGCGCTCGAACCCTACAACCTTGATACGACCAAAATTCAAGGGAGTGTGCAAACTCACAACGGCGAACTTTCGCGCGTTGCGGTGACTCGTACCCGCGCCGGTGACCATGATGTGTTTACCGCGAGTGGTCATGTTGGGCAGATGTCTTGGCCGACTCGCGTGTACCGCTCTGTCTCAGATGCAGATCAATATTCCGGGGCAGTTTTGAAAGCGTTTTTGGAAAGAGAAGGTATTCGTTTTGCGCGTGGAATAAGAGTAGAGCGAGTGCCACGTGCTGATATGGGCCGTCCGGTGGCGAGTGTTGAAGGTTTTCCGATGGGCTACCAAATGCTTGGACTCTTTAAAGTCAGCAACAACTTCATCGCAGACATGCTCACAATTCAGCTGGACTTAAACGAAAAGAAAACGTCTGGTGCAACGCTTGAAGGGGGTGCTGCCCAACTTGAATCATATGTGGCCGGAGTTTTAAACTCTGCGCAAGCCCCATACAAATCGAGTCCGGCGGGAGTCTCGATGCTTTCCGGGAGTGGTCTGACCCACGAAAATCGCCTCTCTGCCCGCGATGTCGTTGCAGTGTTGCAAAGAATGTATGCGAATGCTCGAGAGTTCCCTTCATTCTTAAATGCCCTTCCTGTCCCTGGTGCTGAGGGAACAATTAAAAAGCGCTTTCAAACCGAGCAGACAAAACATCTCCGTGATAGGCTGAGGGCCAAGACTGGAACTCTCAGCGAACCGCATGACGCGGTTGGCTTGGCAGGGTACAGTCGCTTGAAGGATGGTGACTGGGTCGCCTTCTGTGCCATAGCAAATGGGACACCCCGTCGGCCCAATATTGGGATCGAGCAGGCGAGAGAGGCCATTGATGAAGACCTCGGCCAGCTTCTTCCTCCGGAGTTGTAAATGGAAAAGAAACACAAAGGAACGTTTACTCTCAGGCGTCTATTTCCTGCGCTGAATGAGGAAGAACTAATAAAGATACAAGAGAGTTCTTCGGTCATTCGGCTGCGTCGCGGACAAAATCTTTTTATTGCTGGCGACAGCCCGCGCTCTATCTACGGAGTTGCCAATGGCTGTTTGAAGATTGTTCGGGAAAGTGCGGAGGGTGAAAGTGTGATCACCCGCGTGGTTCGCCCTGGCCACATCGTCGGCATTCGCGAAGTCTTCGGCGAATTCAAATATTCACGCACAAGCGTGGCGCTGAAAGACAGCGAAGTGTTTTCAATTGACGCGCAGGCGGTCATGAACATGATCTCGCGCAGTCCTGCAGTGTCTCTTCAATTCATGAAAATCTTCTGCAATGAATTGGCGCGACTCGAAAAGCGGATCGAAAATGATCTCTACAAGCCGGCCAAGAGCCGAGTCGCTTCTGTGATATATGAGCTGTTCACTTTGTTTGCAGATGACGGTCAAACGACCTTCGAGCCACCGCTCAACAGACGTGATATCGCAGAGCTTGCTGATGTGACTCCGGAAACTGTGAGTAGGGCAATTGCAGATTTGAAGAACGCCGGGATACTCGAAACCCAGGGTGCCGTATTCCATATTTTGGACGTTGATGATCTTGTCAACGAAGCTGAAGACAGATGATTTATGGGATATCTGGATGATTTCCCGCGTGAGGAGTTGAGTTGAGACACGGCACTGTGGATTCCAACCTGTTAAGTTGTGAAGCCCTTGAGCTGAAGGCAGGCTATCGCACTCTCATCCGCAATTTTTCTGCATCGGTTTCTACTGGCGAAGCTGTTGCAATTGTTGGTCCGAATGGT
>RGDM01000036.1 GCA_009918675.1 bacterium | reverse complement strand
CCAGTTAGAATTCTCTAGATACTTGTCCAAGAGCTCTGGCAGCCTGCCTCTGGGGTAGAGAACGTGCTGCATAAAGAAAGCATCTTTCTTCCTGTCGGTGGCGCAGAAGAATAACAGCGAATACATGCGCAACGCCTCCGGGCTGATGTCGCATTTTTTGGCGATTTCGCTGAGAGTGATGTCGCCGGACATGAGCAAGCCCTCCACGAGTGCTTTACTCTCAGACATGCACGGCTGTCTGAGCATGACCGCATGCTCGACCTCGTCCCGTTTGTATAGTTGGGGGTTCTGCAACCACAACCAAGCTTTGTGCAGCAGCCTGTCTTCTTTGGGGAGCCAGTGAGGAAAGCTTAAATTCCTTTTCACCAAGGCATTGCAGAACTTCCAACCAAAGTCTAGCTTCCTATAGACTATCAACCACCGCTGCTGCTGCGGAAGTTCTGGCAGCAGAGCGGAGTTGCAAAGGTTGTCTACACCGATTTCCGCGACAGCATCATCGGGCAACCAATCTACCAGTTTCTTTATGCATGCGGCGTTCAAGCAGCGAGTTGATTTAGAAAATTTATGGCGGCTATCTTGCCGGACTCGTCGTAGGGGAACACCTTACGACGCTTTGTTTTCAACTTAGGATCGCGGTAGTTGGCGGACCACTTCATGACTTTCCTTCCGCCGCTCTTCAAAGTTGAACTCGAAGATGTGCGAGAAATTGAGTGAACAAACCAGAGTCGCCGTGTGTGGCGGGTGTCAATGCGACGGCGAACGACAGCGGAATCTATGGTATAGTCATAAAGATTCCAATGTCGTTCGCTTCTGGAACAAGATGATTCCAACACTACTGATTTGAAGTGATGTTTTGTTGAAGCAAGGAAATGTCACGAAAAAGAAAAACCTGAAAACAGCACTCGTCGCATGCTGTTCAGTTTTCAGTTCACTTGCACTTGCAGACGAATCACAGAATTACTTCTCTCTGAAGTATGGCCTTGCTCGCAGCAATATAGCCTTCAATCACGATGCCAAGTTTAAAGACGACAATGGAACAAGTAAGGTGGTCGAATTTTTCTGGGGAAATTCATCGTTCGCCAAATGGATTGGTGGAGTCAACCTCACACCCAAAAACAAATATGCAGGATACTTGTTGGGTGTTGTCATTGACGATCACGATATTATTTCCGTCAAACAGTTCCATACTGAAGATGAGCTTCTCAAGAATGAAACAGACTTTGGCTACAGTCGTGGCCTGAGTTTTGGTCAAGTGAAGGCGAGCACAACCGAGTACTCTTGGATATTTTCTCACTCGGGTGCCAATTTCTTCGGCGTGACTTATGGCACTAGCAACTATCCCGCTACGGTTACGGTCTCCAAAGACCCGACTGCTGAAGATGAAAAGTGGTTTTTTGATCCGCGCCCCGAGTTTCAATATTTACACGTTGGCTTTGAGATGGATCCCGTCCGTGCAGCTTTGCTGAGTGGAAAAGAAGTGCGCGACTACGCTTGGGATTGGCTGTACCTGCAAAGTAAAATCGGCTTTGGTTTTTACCATTTCAAACTGAGCGACACCCAGTACAGTACGACCTATGCCAATCAGAACGACACATATGCATTAAAAAACGAAAGTGGAATCGAACCCTTTATGGCCTTAAATTTGGAGCTGGGGTTGCATGGAACGCTCGCAGGCCCCGTGGGGTCGCTGGTGGGTGCGGTCGGTTACTACTACCAACTTCCACCCGAGGCGGGATTCACCAAGCTTTTCAAGGTCAATGAAACTGCAAATGGATATTATTTTAGCGCAGATGGAAGCCCACATCACGGGATTTCAGGACGCCTTGCCGTGACCTTCTGAAGGAAGCCAGCTCAATTGCCGCCGCTCCACTTGGAGATCAAAGGAACCTGCGTGTGGCCTTGAGTTGAAAGCCAAAACAACACTGCCATCACAACAAAGTATGCAAAAACAGACGTCAAGGTTCGCTTTTCGCTTTTCAATGCAGGCCCCCAAGCATTCGGAGCAGCATAAAGGCTTGTTGCTCGAATGCGGCCCAAACTTGGGAACCAGCGGTTTGGTACGGTTGTGCAATACTGAGCGTATGAGGCGCCAAAGATGTGGGTGAGTTTGCGCTCCTCCCAAGCAACAACCGGAATATATTGTCCGTAAAAAACAGCAATAACCAAAACGGGCAACCAACTCACGTTGCTCATCAACGATAGTCCAAGGCTAAGAACGAGATTGCCAAAATAAAGCGGATTGCGGAGCAACGCGAACGGACCCTCTTGAACGAGTTGTCCGTTGGAATAACTGCGGGTCCGGGAAATCGTACCGATGTACGCAACTCCGTATGTCCGAACAAGTTCACCAGAGATTGCAACCAGTCCACCCACAAGCAGGCTCACAAGCGTCGGCTGCGCGAAAAGGATTGCCAGAAGAATGATTGGAATGGGGGTGTAGTCACGCAGCTTAAAAAGAGTTTCGCCAAGTTTTTCCATTCTACTCAATTCAGGCAATGTATCCATGCGCAAGAGTCCCCTCAATCAACTTTAGTTCAGCACTTAGAGTTCAATCAGAACAAGTCAGCCGATTCAAGGGCCGCAGCAGCAGTTTTTTGCGCCAGAGCCGGTGCGTGCGGATCGGCACGAAAATCGGCCGGAATAATTTCGAGATTTTTTTCAAGCGAAACATTGGTTCCGTGCAGCATCCGATTGAAGTCCACACCCAGTGTGCCCGGATTATAGTGAGCGAGCGGCCAAGCAAAAGTTTCGAGAAAGATTTTTTCAAAATCATCGAAAACAGATTGCGAGGCACTCATAATCCACAGCTCGTTGCTGTCGAGATGCCAAACAACTTCAGTCAGGCGCACAGATGGAAGAGTTCCGCGCAGCAATTCTTGTTTGAGACGATCGCGGGTTGCATCGCGCAGCTTCTTGCCTTGATTGCGATCGCCGCTTTTTGCGCCTGCTTTGCCCTTCTTCTGGAGAGCTTCAAGCGCGTTTTTCATCTGCAATCGAAAATAGGTGCCTGGTATACGTTTGCTATCTGAACGCAATCCGAAGACAAACGCCTGGCCATAAAGGTGGTTATGGGCTGAGTCAAAATCGGGTTCTCCCGAGTAGGGATGACACCAACCTAAACTGTGTTCGCGTTCCTCGTCCACACCCAGCGGGGTGATGCTGCGGCTTTTGAGTTTTTTGATGATGTCCGTAAAACGAACGTCTTTGGGACTTGCGAGAATTTGCACGCGCCTCAGCGCAAGGGCACCTGCACCCAGTGACATATGAGCTTTCTCCAGCTAAGAGACCGAGGTCTTGGCGCGGCACTCTGACACAGCCGCCTGCCTGCTGCAAGTGAGTCGCCACCCCCGCGGGACCAGCAAACGCACCGGCGCGTACCAAAGCGCTTCCATTAGACCCGCATCAAACGCGGCCTGCACACTTCGAGCGCGCGCTGCGTGCAGAGATTTTGGGATATCCCATGCGCCACCATGGATAAGCCGCCGAAAACTAGCCTTTTCTGTTTCACTCAGGGAGCCAATCAGCTGGCACGGCACAGCCAAACATTCTCCATCCAAGCCCCCATGATCCATAGCAAATCAATTCCGTTTTTTGTGTTTGCACAATCAACAAAAGACGGTACAGCAGCGGACGTAAAGAGGCCCCTGAACGCAGACGCTCAGGCCCGAAACTCTCTTGACCTTTGTCCGAGGATTAGAATGAAAGAGACTTTGCGTCCATCCAAGGCTCATCGTTTTGCTGAAGAACTCACGAGCCAACAACGTGCTGCATTGAAAGCGCGCGCACATCACCTCAAGCCTGTGATCCAGGTGGGCGCACAAGGTCTCAGCCCAACCGTCTTGGCGGAAGTCAATCGGGCACTCAACACTCACGAACTCATTAAACTGCAATTGCCTGGCCAAAGTGACGCAGCTTCGAAAAAAGATGCTCTCAGTGAGTTGACGGAAGACCTTCCTGAACACACGTTTGTTGTGGGGCGGATCGGTCGCACAGTGATACTTTACCTCGAGAAATCACCTGAAGATGCACAAATTCCGTTGAAGGCCCTAAAATGATTTTCTGAGCCGAGTGGTTGGCACTAGGGCCTTGCGTGCAAGGAGAACAGAAGATGAGTCCATTTTCCGAAAAAGCAGTCAGTCACAATGGTATCGACGCCAACGAAGCACGCGAAGCCGTGCGAACATTGTTACGTTACATGGGCGAAGATCCCGAACGCGAAGGCCTCAACGAAACACCCGACCGTGTCTGTCGGGCGTGGTTGGAAATGACAGAAGGTTATCGGATGAATGCTGAAAAGGTTCTTTCAACAACCTTTGAGGGGACTTCCGATGAAATGATCGTTCTCAAAGACATCGAGTTTACCTCTTGCTGCGAACATCACCTGCTTACTTTCGCTGGAAAGGCTCACGTCGCCTATTTGCCCTCGAAAGGAAGAATCGTTGGCTTGTCGAAACTCGCGCGGATAGTTGACGTTTATGCCAAACGCCTTCAGGTGCAAGAGCGTATGACACAACAGATTGCCGACGCAGTGAAGACCCATTTGAATCCTGCAGGGGTTGCGGTTGTCATTGAAGGACAACACAGCTGTATGTGCGTGCGCGGAGTGCGCAAACAAGGCGCTCACATGGTCACCAGTTCATTGCATGGCGTGTTCCGCGACAACGCGTCCACCCGCGCAGAATTTATGTCGCTCATCACTCGCCGCGACTGATTGCTGATTATTTCGCTGCGTCGGGAACCAACTCGGGCGAGACTGCAAACACGGTGTAAGCTTGTCCCTTCATGAGGATAAGGAACAATTTTTGTCCGAAATAAGCGAGCGGCATTTCAATTGTAAATCGAAGCCCCGAGCCAACAAGGTGGGTTAGGCCTGCGGTGAATTGCAGTGAACTCAGCCCACCTTGATAGCGAATTTGCTGAGCAACACCGGTATCGACATCACTTTGCAACACAAGACGAGCGGTGAGGCCCATCAAGTCGTATCCATTGCAAGTGCCCAAGGTTTGTTTGGCACCACAGGACAAAGAAATTCCAAACTCGCGCCAGATCGTGTTCACCACACCGCGGTCTTCCAACGCTGAAATCGTCAAACCGAGCGGCTCAACATTTGGTTCGCGCGCCTCTGCGACTATTGGAAACAAGCGCGTCTTGCTGTCAATGTAAGAAATAATCAGCGGCCAGAAAAGATTCTTCTCTGTTGCAACAGAGACCTTGGCAGGTATCGAAACATTTAAAAACGCAGATTTCGAGGCGTTTGCAAAAACAGTTTCTGCTGTTCCCGAAGAGGTCAACGTGTCTTTTGTTGGTGTGAAATCAATCTTCAACTCTTTCCAATTCAATTTGATTCCACGCAATCGGATAGAGCATCCTTCAATCGATTCACGAGCCTCATTCAAAACAAACATTTTTTCTGCTTGCACCAGCTTGAGATTGTAGTCGGTTGGTTCAGACCCGTCTGGACAGCTGTAGCGCTGAACGATGATGTCGGTGACTTGCGTGTCGGTTGCACCGAGCAGCATGGTTGACGGGTGCACAAGAAAATTTAAATGAACTGTATCCGAGCTGACTTCCGAGCTTGTATTTGCCTTTTTTCCACAGCCGAGTAGCACAAGGCCTGAAAGCAACACCAAGCGTGCTTTTTTCGTTACTTTGGACATGTAAACACCGCCGGATCATTGAAATTCCAGGTTTGGCTCCCATTGGTGAGACGTGGACAGTCCACCACGCCTCGCCATTGGGAATCAACCTGTTCAACCGTGACAGAGCAAGGTTCATCGCGGATTGTCCAACTTTCTGTTTCACCGTAGCGAACAAAAACGCCGCAGCTTTTGTCTTTCCATTTGGCAAGCACCGGATCATTTGTCAGTTCGAAACCGACGCAGACATATTTTTCGGCAACGAACTCAGTTGGACCAGCCACTGAAAAACCAAACGAAAGCCCTGGTCCGACACCCGCCTGATCGCGTGCGACAACCGACAAACCCTTTGAATTTTTGCTACAGCTGACCAGAAAATCTTCGTGGGTAATGGATTGTTCGCCGGTCGAAGTGGAAAGACTAAGGCGCCCACAACCGAAACTATTGATAGAATTGCACAGAAGTGGATTTTGCGCGCTTGGCTTCAGGCGAGCAAAGGCTTCGTCAGGGGTCAAGCCGGTTTTGCTTGAAGAGCGCGCGCCACACGCGGCAATGAGAAAAAAACAGAGAACGGCAAATGAATCTCGCGCAGTGCCGAAAACATGGCCGTGAAAGCAAACTTTTTTTAAACCTCTTGGCAAATTCACAAAAGTTTAATTCTCCGCGGCATCCAGTCTGCAGGTGCATATAAGCAGATTTTAAAGCACCGGAGCAGGAGATTGCAATCAAAGTGCCAATGCTGAAGGTTCATTTAGGGATGCTGAATTTGCCCTGAGCTCAGGAAAAGCAGATCGCCTTTGCCTTGCAAGGCCTCCGACACAACCTCGGCTGTAAATTCAGCAAAAGAACGTATTCGATTCAAAAAGAAAGAGCGCACCTCATGTGCGCTCGCTCATCCCCGCCACCATTCGAGCAAATCAAGGCACTGGCGCGCCAATATCAACGTTGAAGTAAACGTAGCTCGTTCCGCGCGTGGGAGTTGAAGGATCTGAGTAGGAAACGACCAACAACATCTGCTTGTAATCAACCAATTTGCCAGGGCCAGTCATGTTGGGGACCTGAATGTTCGTTGTGCTGCCTGAAACTTTCATACTGTTGGTTATGGGCGTTGTCCCAGTCGCCATGATGGTGTCGATTTCATCGTACGTATAAGTACTTTTGTTTGAGGTGTCTTCAATCAACTTAACAGACATGCGGTTGATGAGTTGTGGATCCGTTTCACCCGAAACCTTGGGGCACGCGTAGTCGCTCCCTCCACCCGGTTGAGTCAGGTTTTGTGCGCATTGCAGCGTAAAACGAAATGTTCCTTTACCGTCTGACGAGGCAACATCGGTGAGTTCGACTTTGTTGATTGTAAAGGCCGGAGACTCAATACCATTCACCGACAAGGGCGAACCCGCGGTGTAATCAACGACGTTGGCGTCGCTTCCCTTCAAGGATTTGAGGAATGTGAATGCAGCATCTTGACCGTCGACAATCCCGCCTGCAAGCAGTTGCTTGTAAACTTTTACTTTCAGATCATCCCCCGAACCTGCCGAGAACATCGCTGAACTTCCAGCAACTCCTTTCAATTCGGCAACCGATTGCGGCGAATAGGTTTTGCTATCGTAACTAAATTCCACCAAACCAACTTCGCAGTTTTTGTCCGTTTTGTAGAGTTTCATGGTGGTGGTGTAGCTTGCGACTGCGGTTGTAGCGACCGAGTAACCCGAAGCACATCCTGACACTTTGAATTTAAAAGAAGCTGCATTCACAAGATCAAATGAGAAAGGCGAAAAACGTGTCGGAGAGTAATCATCCTCCACAAGTTTGCTGACCAAAAGCTGCGAGGGTGTCACACCCACCCGAACTGTTGCCCAATCTTGATCCGACGAACTTGATCCTTTCTTTTTACCGCCAAAGGTATCCTTGAGGTCGCGAGCTTCGAGAGTCCCGCAGGCAGCGAGTACAATCACCGCTGCAAGCGTCAGACTGGCGAAGAGCGTGCCTCCTTCGAGGCTGTTGAGACGTCGGTGGTTTTTCATGGCAACCCTCACATCTAAGCATCCTTGCTCACTCATTGCTTCGGTGCGTGGGCAAACTTCTTGAGAAATTTTGCAGGGTCACACGGAATTCTTTGTTACGGATAAAAGAATCGAACAAAAATGAGAGTTTGCATAGATTGCCATTTTGCCTTGGCAAGCGTGTCAACCCCCAAAGTCGAGCTCGAATCGGAATTATCGCGCCCACTGAGGTAGGACTGCCCAACAATATTTTCGCTTTTGAGCGCAACCGATTTGCTTGCTGAGATATCGAGACCCAGGTCGCAGAAATGCCCTAAACGCCATCCTGCCGTCCAGCGAAGCCCACCTTCCCATGCAGCCGTGCGGCTCGCGTAATCGATCGCGGTCTGGTTGACATCATCCGACAGCAGATAATCGTGTCGCCACAACAGGGGGCCGGTGGCAAAACGCAACCACGAATAAAATCCTGGGCCAAGCGCACGCGCTTTTGCCATTTGCACTGCATGTCCCAAAAAATTGGTGTTGCGTTGAACAACAATGGGTCCAACCCACGGCCACAATCGCACACCTCCAGTCAACCAAAGCCGCACAAATGCAAGTGTGGCCTCGCTGCGCGGGTTTTCTTCTGCAGTTGTGGCAGCTCCACGGTGAGTTTCTCCCCATTGCTGTAGCTCAACACCCCAGTTGAGCGTGTCTGTTGGATTGGAGTTTTCGTATGTCGCCTGATTGGTGAGAGCACGGCCGAATTCATTGTCGACAGTCAACCGCGGGCTATTGCCCAAACGTTCGTTTATCGTTGAAAGTTGCGGGGAGGTATAAAAAGTCACGCCTCGTCCCGCACCGAATGTCACATGTGAATTTCCAGGGCGCGCAAAAGCCTTGCTTGGCGCCATCACGCCGAGCGTGAGAGATCCAAGCAAACAAAGAATTTTTATCCCTGACACCCTGCGAGCCTGAATCACCTCACGCTCCAATCCTCTTCTTGAGACACTATCGGCGCGTAAAAAAAGCCCTACAGAGGCAGGTAACTGCAATTATCAAAGAACGCGATGAATGGGTTTGTCTTGACATGTTTCGAGGAAAAAACTGCAGTGCGCGCATGAATTAAAAAATGGATTGACCACTAGGCCAGTCCTTGCTAGCGAGCTAGCAAACAGCAAAAAAATCTCAACTTCCTCGGGGAGTTTCTTATGTTATTCGCACGCACAGGTCTTTTTTATTCTCCCGTGCTCATGCTTGTGACTGGAATCATCACCACAGGCTGCGCCGCGCCGCTTGCCGCTCAAAAAGAGAGTGAGTCGCAGACGCAAACCCTTGTTGGTGCCGGAGGAGTTTGGGGCGACCAGCGCGTGCAGGTCATCAACTCCCTTATCAGCGTAAAAGATGACACGGCGTGCTTATACGTGTCTGAATATTCGCGCGAACAGGCGGCCAAATTCAGCAAAAACGAAACAACCTTGGATGACACGCAAAAGGATTTCCTTGCCCGAGTTCAAGCTGCTTCTTACCCAGTCACTCCATCTCCAATCTCGCTGAGCCGGCTTGATGGAGTGCTTGCAGTGAAAGAGCAATTGCGCGCGACCCGCGGAATTTTCAATTTGATTGTCGGTTCTGCGGGAATTTATTCAGGCAGTGTCTATGGTGCCATTGGTGTGATGTTTGCACTGTCTGGTTTCACTGGTGGATTGAGTTTTGCGTTTCCTTATCTCACCGGCGCAATCCTTTCGTTTGGTTTGGCAGGGCAAGGAATTCGCGACCTCGCACGCGGGAATCAAGGGATCCGCACGGCACATGCAGACTCAACTTTAACTACGCCACCCACTGTCACCAACCTTGGCGTCACAATGGCATTTATCAACGCTGCCAAAGAGCTTCCTGCAGCATCGACGGAACGCTGTCCGGCGAATCTCACGGCCGAAGCCACTGCACCTTTCTTGAAGAAAAACTCACTCAGCGACATTGCGCAGGCGCAAGACGATGCAAAGAATTTCACCGACCGCGTGCTTTCACGGCTGCGTGAAAATCAGGGCTGCACCTTCACAGGTCGGTTGGCGGATGCGCAAATGCTTTATCATGCAGTCCCACGCAGCAGCGGCACGAACGGCAGAAGCATTGATATCACCGTTTCGAAGATCAACGAGCGCGAGGGAATCAAGTTCTCAAGCACGACTCTCACTGCAACCCAGCAATTCAAAGACAGCGATGGACATTCGGGAGCAAAATTTATCAGTGACAGTGAACTCGGATCGCTCGCGTTGTGGATTTCAGATGTTTCGATCGATGGCATTGCCAAAGCGAAAATTGCTCACCGCAGCGCAGATGGGGGTTATTTGAACGACGCGAGCAGCGTTGAAGGCGAATGCTCGGCGTTTTGAGGGTTCCATTCGACAGCCCGCAAGAACTGCGGGCTGAAAATACTTCATGGACAGTTCGAGGAAATCGTTCCCGTCACCTGAAAATGCGGTTTGTAGACATAACCGGAGGTGAATGCTGAACACACGGAAGCGCCTGTCACCTTGTATTCCGTTGCACTATACGAACTGACACAGCTCACTGAAAAGGCAGCGGTCACATTGCAATAATCAACTCCCACTTTGACGCTCGAATTTCCAGTAATGCTCACCCCTGAATTTTTCTTCAGATACGTGCCTTGATTTGGGCTTATAGTGATTCCGGTTATGGTATTTATACCCGAAGATATTGCTGCCGTGTTTGTGCTGGTTTAGGATGTCAAAGGCGTACTTCCAGAGCTGTTGCCTGAAGTTCCGAACGCTGCTTTAAAGGTATCGGAAACAGCCTTATTTAAATAAAAAATAATATTTTTAAATCAATCATCACAGCGCTTTATAATTACCTTTTAAACAAAAAGCGGCTCCATCCGGTGCCGCTCATAAAGGATTTAAGAAACACTCTCTGTGTATTCAACCTGAGCATTCAGCTTTGCTGATTTGAAACTTGCTCTTTAGTTTCTGCGGGCATTGCAGCCGCAACCGCTTCGGCAAGATCCATGACTTCAAGATCTTTGGTTGCTTCGAGGTTCTTGAATGCGCCTTTGAAGTTGATCATGCAAAAGGAACAACCGGTCACCAAAGTTTTTGCACCGGTTGCGGCGACATGCTCCAAACGCTGCATGACAACAGGCTTTTCGCCACCTTTGGATTCGTACCACATGTTGCCGCCACCCATGCCACAGCAACTCGATTGCTGTTTTGCGTATTCCATTTCGTGCAGACGAATGCCGGCAATTCCCTCGAGAAGTTGGCGGGGCGCTTCAAATTCACCATTGTGTCGGCCAAGGAAACAAGGGTCGTGGAACGTGACGTCTTTGCGCATCTCGCCTGGCATTTTCAGCCGACCGTCGCGATAAAGCGCGGAAAGCAGCTGGCTGTGATGCAGCACTTCGTAGTTTCCACCATATTCCTTGAAATCGTTTTTGATTGTGTTGAAGCAATGCGGACAGTGGGTGACGATCTTTTTGAACTTGAGAGCATTGAGTTGCTCAACGTTGCTTCGGGCGATCTCTGAGAAACTGTATTCGTCGCCCAAGCGCTTTACAGGTTCACCGTTGCATTGTTCAGCCTTACCAAGCACCGCAAAATCGACACCACATGCCTTGAGAATTTTCACCACACTGCGCGCAACTTTTTGATTTCCGGAATCGTATGAGCCAGCGCATCCTACATAGTATAAATACTCAACCTCTGGCGAATCGCCGGTCATCACCGGTACATCAAGGCCATCGGCCCATTTAAAGCGATCCGCATGTGACACGCCCCAAGGGTTCTTGTGCTGCTTAATGTTTTCAATAGCCTTGCCAGCCGTTGGGGGAATCTCACCCAGCGACAGTGTTTGATAGCGGCGCAATTGCATAATTCCGCGGAGCTGATCGATTCCAACAGGACATTCGTTCACGCATCCACCGCAGTTTGTGCATGCCCAAATCTCTTCACTGGTGATACGTCCCGATTCGTAGAGATAATTTTCTTCCGCATTTCTTTTATCAAGAGGTAATTGCGCCTCAACCAACACGCTGTCGCGGAGCTTGAGCATCACCTGGCGTGGGTCGAGCGCTTTGCCAACGGCGTTGGCCGGGCAGATATCTGTGCAACGGCGGCACTCAGTGCAGCTATCGAAGCTGAGCATATCTTTCCAAGTAAAATCCATGGCCGAACGCGGCCCAAAATACTCGGCTTCTGGATTTTCGAAATCAATCTTGGGTAACAGAACGTTGGGTTCAAGGCGCTGGGTATAAAGATTTAGTGACGCTGTTACGATGTGCATTGCTCGCGTATAGGGAATCGTTGCGATGAACGCCATTGTCGTGAGCATGTGAAAATACCACAGCCCCGCATAGGTGTTGTTGGCAGCGTCTCCACTCAGCCCGGCAGGAAAGAGCTGTGCAACGAGCTGGCCAATGAAACTCAACGACGCATCGGCAGCGCGCACGTCAACCGAAAGCCGGAAACCTTCAATTAAGAATCCTTGCACGCACAGAAGAAAGAGCAGCCCGTAGAGAACCGAGTAATCCCAGCCATGCTTGAATTCATCTTTGCGGGTGCTTCGACGAAACACGCCCATCGCAAGGCCAACGGTGAGTGCCAAACCACCCAATTCCGAGACAACGACCACAAACCCATAAAAAGTGCCTTGGTAGATATCAACAATTCCGTACTCTTTAAGCGCAACGATTGAGGTGGCAAAAACCAAAGCAAGAAAGCCGTAAAAGATTAGCCCGTGCATCCAGGCTGCGTAGTATGACTTTGGCTTGGGATCGCGCATGCGTCTTGCACGCAACACTTTTGCCTGTGCCAGCGTTCCCTTGAGCATCATTGCAAGCCGTTGCACGGGTTTGTCGAAAGCAACTTCTGCTTTACCAATGCGCCAAATCTGCACCCGTCGCCACACACCATAACCCATGACTGCAAGAGCTATCGCCAACCAGAGGTAAGTTGTTTGGTGCAACGCAGCAGCGAGCTCGCCGGTTGGCGACCAATAAACGGTTCGGGTCAACACTTGTGATTCGTTCATTCTCACACGCTCCTCAAAGTCCGCGCATCAAATAACGTTGCACATACTCTCGCACACCTTCCTCAAGTGAAGTGAATGGAAGTGTGTATCCCAAAGCTCTCAAAGTTGAGAGGTCTGCGCACGTGTAATTCTGATATTGACCAGCAATATTCTCTGGCATTGAAATATACTCAATCCGCGCAGGCAGTGAAAGCGCAGAAAAAACCGACGCGGCAAGATCGTTCCAGCTGCGGGTCTGACCGCAGCCAATGTTAACGAAACAACCGGAACCATTTGCCAGTAGTGCTGGTTTCTCTTTGCGCAGCGCAAGCCCGAGCAAATGCATTGTTACTTTGACGATGTCTTTAACATAAACAAAGTCACGCACCTGATTGCCGTCGGTATATTGAGCCGTGTTGCTTTTGAAGAGCTTGATACAACCCGTGCGGGTGGCCTGCTGATAGCCGTGATACACCAAACTGGCTTGGCCAGCTTTGTGAGCCTCAAATGGACCATAGACGTTAAAGTAACGCAGACCAAACCATGCCGGCGGGGCGTTTTTTTGCTCCACTGCCCAAAGGTCAAAATCAAGTTTCGACTTCCCATAAAGGTTCAGTGGCGCAAAGCGGGCTGTGTGCTCGGGGAGATCAGCGAAGCCTTTGCTTCCGTCGCCATACACAGCAGCGCTTGAAGCATAGATAAATGGAACATTGTGTTGAGCGCAGTAGTTCCATAGGTCCTGCGATGAACCGACGTTGAGTTCGGCGAACACCGCGGGATTGCGCTCGACGGTCGAAGAACAGGCGCCGTTATGGATGATAGCCACCGGCGGAACCGCTGCGCTATTTAAAGCGGCGAGAAGATCCTTGAGAAAGACGATGCGCACGCGACTCGATTGAGCGAAGCGATGTGCCGTCGAGCGAACCGAACTTTCAGGCAGATCAACGGCCCAGACATCAAATGTGCTCACTGGAGGTGATGATTGCTGTGAAAAGCGCACTTGAGCCGTGCGAAAATGCACTTGAGCGCCAGAACCGAAGCCTTGCTGTGCCGTAAGCTCTTCAAGATCTGCCGTCAGCATCCGTTCAAGGATATGATTTCCAATAAAACCGTGTGCTCCTGTGACTACCACATACGGACGCTGTTCCACCTCAGGCCCCTCCTGTTCCTTAAGTTATAACCCACAGTAACCTCAAAACAATTGCAAGATAACATCCAATTGTGAATTCACAGGGAGCCCCCCCTTCTTCGCTTGACCCTCAGGGTGCAAGTGCGGAAATTCGCCTCGCCCAAAGGGCAAGGTGGTCGGATTCGCTCTGCGGAGAAGATTACATTGTCGGACATGGTCTGTTCTTCCTTGTGTACCACCTCGTAACGGGGTGGTACTTTTTTTTGTCAATCTTCCAGCTGCCAAGAAAAAATCCTCTCAAGCCGCAAAATCAAACGCCGATATCCCGATGGAAAACGTCCGTCCAGGGAGAATATCGTCATGGTTCGACGTCAATTACTGCTTTCTAAACCTTATGCCGCAGCCGTGTTGTTCGCATTTTGCGCGGCCGCACCAATAGGATGCCAGCCTCTTGAGCAAACCGATGAGCCACCTCCAAGGGCTCCGGTTCCGGCTCAACCACCTGCTGCAGCTCCACAAACCGCACAATGTGACGAAGTCAAAACCAAATGCGCACCGCAAGGTGGTTTCCCGCAAACGTTGTTAGACGCTTGTAGAGCTAAGTACGCGAATGCGGACCAAACGATCTGCATGCAAGCGTCTTGGCCCATGGAGCTCTATAACGAACTGAATAACGCTGCTGCTGCCACTGCATCCTCAGAATGCACTGACTTGTACGTCAGCACCACCAGCGATGATTTGGCTCTACGCGAGAAACCAGTCGCAGGTGCAACCGCAATTGAGTGGGCGCCAAAGGGAACCTTGGTTTGCGGTCTGGGCAATGGCGGAAGCGATTGGACGAAAGTGCGGTACAAAGGAAAAATTGGCTACATGAGCCGACAATACCTGGCTGTGCGTTCGGGTGGCGAAGCGCCTGCCCAATCTGCGCAACCCACCACCCCACAAACACCAGCTGAAAAAGCTGGCATCGCGCGCAAATGCACAGCCGGAAAATACGCCTGCAAAGTGATTAAGAGCAACCAAAATTGCTGGCTCAAAGATCCGACACTTTCTTACAATAATCTTCCAGGTGTGAATGACGACGCTCGTTTGGTGAACACCGGACAAACCGATTGCTTTGGCAACCTAGAAAATATTCGTGTGATGTGGGGACCTGGATTCATGCACAGAACGACGCAAATGCGCTGGTCGACCAGCTGGAACTGTTACGTTGAAGATTCGAATCTTGAATGCCCTTGAAGGGTTTGAGCTGTTTGCTTGACAGCCCTACGGCCCTCGCCTAGAGCCCGCCCACGCATCAGCAGCGTGGGCGTTTTCTTATCCACATTTTTCTGATTATGGTGAGCAGCTTGTCGTTTTTCCGTCGCCGAGCGAATGGCGCTCGCACTGAGGAGGTGAAATGAAAGTTGCAGTGATTGGAGCTGGGCTTGCTGGCTCGGAAGCGGCTTGGGTTCTGGCCAACACCTACAACCTCGACGTTGTCCTTTTTGAGATGAAGTCCTCAACTCCCACTCCGGCGCAGTCTGAGCCGCATCATTTTGCCGAACTTGTCTGCTCAAATAGCTTGAAAAGCAAAAGCCGCCTCAACCCGGCCGGAATCCTGAAAATGGAAATGCAAGCCCTAGGAAGCCTGTTGATTCGTTCGGCTCAACAGAGCGAAGTTCCAGCCGGTGAAGCTTTGGCCGTCGACAGAGAGCTTTTTTCCGGGTTCATCACCCGAACACTGCGCAATCATCCAAAGATCACGGTCGTCGAACAACAGATCCGCAAAATATCCTGGCTGTCTGACAGCGATTTTGCAGCCATCGTGATTGCCACGGGCCCACTCACCGCGAGCGAACTGGCTGAAGATCTGCGACTTATGACTGGTTCCAATGCACTCTATTTTTACGACGCCATTGCACCCATTATTGATGGCGACACCATTGACCACTCAATTGCATTTTATGCCAACCGTAAAACCCGCACAGCGCGCCGCGACTCCGAGCTCAAATTAGTTCAAGACATGAGCGGCGAACCGGACAATGAGGAAAGCGGTCATTATTTAAATCTTCCGCTCAACAAAGACGAATATATTGCTTTCGTCGAGGCCCTCAAAGCAGGTGAAAAGGTTCCATACCACGATTTCGAAGAGCCACGTTTTTTTAATGGCTGCCAGCCGATAGAAGTGCTTGCCGAAAGTGGAGAAAAAACTCTTTCCTTTGGACCAATGAAACCGATGGGACTCGATGATCCGCGCACTGGTCGCCGACCTTATGCTGCCGTTCAACTGCGGCGTGAAAAGATTGGTGATGGTTCGTTCAATATGGTTGGTTTCCAAACCCGATTGAAATGGCCCGAGCAAAAACGAATTTTCCGCATGCTTCCGGGCTTGGCCAACGCGGAATTTCATCGCATGGGAAGTATGCATCGCAATACCTATCTTGTGTCACCGCGGTTGGTGAATCGAGACGACTTGGCACTGCTGTGCAACTCGCGTGTTTGGTTGGCAGGGCAAATTTCTGGGGTTGAAGGATACGTTGAAAGCGCAGCGATGGGGTTGCTTGTTGGGCACATCATTGGCCACAAACTGAGTCGGAACATCAACCTTCCACTTCCGCCGCCTGACACGGCACTGGGATGCTTGGTTGCACACCTGCGCGATAGCGACGTGAAGCATTATTGCCCGATGAATATTCACTGGGGTTTGTTCAGCGAGATGAGCCAAGAGTTTCTTGCTGAACAGGCAAAAGTTATCCCCGAGCTTGCAGCTGCAAAACCAAACAAAAAACTCGACAAAGGCTTGAAACGCTCGCTTCTTGCAAACCGAGCCGAAGCACTTTTTTCAGCCTGGAAAGAGAGTTCATTGGTTTGACGGCCCTTCAGTCTGCTCCTCTTGTTCCGATACCGGACTGTTGAGGAGGAGCATTTGAAACTGAGGATGCAGACATCGGCCTTGGCCGGTATTGGAAGCGTCATTGGCTCTGCGCTGCTGATGTCGAGCTGCAATGGCGGCCAGCGTGCACGGCTGGATTCTTATCGCGCGCTTGCGACGCGTCAGGCTCCCGCGAATCAGTCGAACAGCACCCTTGCTGGTCACAACGATGAAAACCGATTCTCAAGTAGCGGCAAACTTTCAGCTGCATCGTTGATTCTTTCGCGTGAAGATTTACTACCCTGTCAATCCTTGCCACCACGTAAACTCACGCTGGCAGACGGCGAAATCTCTTGGGTGGATGGCAGCTGGGCCAACTTTGCGAGGCCATTTATCATCAAGGGAAGCGCGCAGTCTGGACTCTGCAGACTCGAAATTCACCCTCTCGGCCAAGTATCCTTGAATCCAGGAAGCAAAGACGCCTTTGTTCGTGATTCACAAATCCGAATTTTATTAGCCACCCCGAATGGAGATGCTCTTGTTTCACAGTCCAATGACGGAAAGGTGCGATGTCAGCCACGCGAAGCATCATTTGAAATTTCATTTGATGGTGTTTTGCTCGGGCGCTCACAGATTTCATATGTGATGAATGAATCGATTCCGCTCGACCTTACTCCTCGGGTTTGCATGGCACGCATTCTTGATGGAAACCGCAGAGCAAAAAATGAATGGGTGTTTATCCTTCCGACCCTAGACCTCAGGGCACAATTGAACGCACCTTCTGCGCGAGAAAATCAATAACCTCTTGCTCACGACACCGGTAAAGCACGAAGCTATGTTCGCTCATTTTCCTGATGCGGTGTTTGTCTTGCCGCTCGCATTGTCCTGCCAAGGCAGTTTCTCGATTTTGACCTGCCGAACTTCGCCTGGTTTCAAACCAAATTGTTCAGCCTTGGGAACCACATCCACCAGTGCCCACGACCATTTTATTTTAACCGCACCAGAAGTGTCTTTCACATGCGAAACAAGCGACCTGTACCAATACATATGCCGCATCAGTCCGGTCACATAATGACGTGTCTCGGGAAAGGGAATAATGTCGGCAAAAAGAAGAGGAATACGTCCGCGATAGCGGCCATCCCATTTCTTCACGCTGTTTGGTCCAGCATTGTAAGATGCTATCAAGCGCGGATAATCGCCATTATAATGATTCCGCAAAATATGCAGATATTTTGAACCAACACGGATATTTGTACTTGGATCATAGAGATCTAAATTTTTCCGCTTTTCTATTTTTTTCGCAGTGGCTGGCATCACCTGCATCAACCCTTTTGCACCAACGGGGCTTGTTGCCTTGGGATTGAAACTGCTTTCCTGACGAATCAGGGAAAACACCAACGCGGGATCAATGTACGAAGCCTGCTGAGCAATTTCATTGCGAAATTTAACTGGATAAAGAAGTTCAAGCAGGTCCGCACAAAGATAAGATGAACCGAATGTTTTGAGGGAAGAGGAGATGACCTTGATCATCGAACGTTGGTGAGTGCCCGCATCATGGATCCTCACGCGAAACATTGCCGTTTCGAAAGACGACAACTGCACTCCAGATTCGTCTAACAAACGCGAAATTCTTTCCATTTGCGCCGAGCCTTTGTGGACCATAAAAATCGCTGCCATCAGGTGTGAAACATTCTCAAAGTTCCACTCTTGCCCGGAATACACAGACACCTGGGGTGAAGGTCGGCGTGCATATCTTTCAAAAGAATCCACACCGGAGATTTCATCCACAACCAACGCGTGAAGAGTGAGAGGATACTTGTCGACCAAGCGCTCCCAATACGTATTGCGTGGCTTGCTTGATGAAGAATTTACAGCAGAGCTCTCGGCTGGTTTGTTTTCCGAAACGACAGCGCCAGAAAGACTTTTACCTTGGTCTTGCAAAGAATCGAGATATCCACGCCAGAACAGCGCAACGTGCTCGTCTTGCAGCGCTTGACCCTGTAAAACAACATCCAACAACGATGCTGCGCGATCGAGTTGTCCGCGATCCAAATTCAGGAGTGCAAGCCGCAGATTCACCACTTCAAATGCCTCATGTTTTGGATCGAGGCACGCGGCTGTTGCATCATACAATTGGTTCATCGCGCGCCAAATGCCGTCTGAAGGCAACAGGTTCTCGAGATCGCGCAGAACAGCAGCACGGACCGATGTCAGTGAACAATCTTTGCTTTCCTCAAGCGCAAATCCAACCGCTTTCATTGCGGCAGGCTCTGTTTTAAACTCAATTTTCTTTAGCATCTGTTCATAGGAATATTGAGCCAAACTGCGAAAATCTTTTTTCGAATTTATCGCAAGTGTCGCAACGGCTGATTTCTTGCCGCGCTTTGAAGAGACTTTTTTGCCTGGATGTTTTTTTTTCTGAGACTTCAATGCAACATTTTTTTGCACAACAGCTTTTCTTTCGCGAAGAAGTGTTTGCCAGCGATAATAGAGACAACTGATACCATCGGGCGTTAGAATCAATCGCGGATCACGCGCAGAGGTGAGCCGACGCGCATCACAGAACTGAAATGCTGAAGTTTTTTCGCGCGAAGTTCCGGAAATGTGCTCACCAAGCCTCGCAATAGCGCGTTTCAGAGCGCTGTTCATTTCCAGACCATGCAGTTCCCAAAAACGCGATTCGTTGGGCAGCTGAAAGTCGCGAAACGAGCCTTTCAAACTCGGAACGGGCGGAGGAGCGCTCGGAAGAATAGAGAGCGGCCGAGCCGCCATCTCCACAGGCCGCCAAGGAATCAGTGTCGACTGCTGCGCAGTCTCTTCCTGTTCCCTTGGTTTCACCGGCCCAAGCATCGGGCTTTGCGACGGATTGGGCTGTGCAATGCCCCCCTCTGATTGCGTCTTCGCTTCGTCTGGACGAGCTCCACTCGCGCCGGGGGCGTCCAGATCGTCCATCCAAAGCGTATCTATCAAACCCAATGGCCGACCGCTCTCAAGTAAACCCGCCACAGTGTTTTCCACAGCTTCCGCATTTCCTGCTAAGTCCACGCGAATCGTGGGCTTCTCTTGAGGAACCGCAGACCAAGCCCCGCCGAGCAGGAAAACACAACTTGCGGTTGCAATATTTTGAAAACGCCATTTCGTTTTTTGACGCTTCATAATATTCCCTAAGAGTGGCTGTAGTTTTGGACCCTTTCCAAAGCACGCCTCAGGTTGTCGGAGGATCCGGCAGCGGGCTTTACCCCTTTGCGTTGACCGCGAGAAAAGAGCGTGTCATTTCAGGGATGCCGAGCAGGAGAGAGATGATGCCTTCAGCAGTCAATAGCCATTCCCGGGAACTGGGAGCCATGAGAAACCGGGTCCAACGTGCCGTCCAGGCGTTCGCCCAAGGCGAGGCGATACTCGTTGGAGATGACGGCCGCCGCGAAAACGAGGCCGACCTCTGTTTCCATGCCGCACACGCGACCCCTGAACTGGTCAACATGGCTATTCGCAAGGCCTGTGGACTTCTTTGCGTGTCTGTCTCGCATGAGCTTGCCGACCGCCTCGGGATTGCCACCGCCCCAAAATGGCCCGGCGGAATGGCTCATACGGGTTTTACTCTCTCGATTGACGCACGAAACAATATCACCAGCGGGATCTCGGCAAGCGACCGTGCACATACCATTCGCCTACTTGCCGATAGCAATGCGACTCATCATGATTTTTTAAGCCCTGGCCACGTTTTTCCGGTTCGCGCTCAGGACGGCGGATTGCTTGCACGGACGGGTCACACAGAGGCGGTTATGGAACTCTGTCAGCTCGCTGGCCTCCCTGGCGCTGCGGCGATGTGCGAGATTCTTGATACCGAAGGCGAGGCCTTGCGCCCCGCTTCCATCGCGTCAGAAAACACCCAGAACTCAGGCACCGACAACAATTGGTGGCGTTCGCTGCCGTATGTTTCCACAGTCGACCTGCTTTGGCACCGACTGCTCTGCAGTCAGCGCACACCCACACAGTGGAAAGCTGTTGCACCGGAAAGCCTTGAGCATCCGCGCACCCCAAAAAACGTCTGGCGAATGTCGACCCAGTTTGAAAGTGACGTGTTGGTTCCATGCAGTCTGGTGAGCTATTCAAATGAAATTCACCCATCGCAAGTGCGTGTCCGTGTTCACAATGGATTCCGTGAATGGACCAATGGTGTTGCGCTGGAATCAGCTCACGCCGACGTCAGTGTTTTAATGCAGCACGATTGCACGTTGGCGAGCCCGAGCCATCTTGCTGATTTTTGCGATTTGAGTGGAAAAGAAGGCCTGCGTGGCACTCATATGGGCGTGCGTCGCGTGCTGACCCAGCTGCGTGCATTTGATTTCTTAATCAGAGAAAGCCAGTGGGCTGGAAGCCACTCACAATGGCTCGCAGAGCTGAAACTTCCTGTTGAGTGTGACCGCGACCTGCTGCTTGCAGCCTGGCAACTCTAATCAAGCCTGTGTCAGTTCGAGGGCTGGCGCTGTCTCTTTGGTTGAACGAACGGGTGCCTGGAACAAAGCCTCAACAAATTCTTCCGCGTTAAAGAGTTGGAGATCCTCCACCGACTCCCCAACACCGATGTAGCGGATGGGAAGATTCATTTCATTGGCAAGAGCAATTGCTACTCCACCCTTCGCGGTGCCATCGAGCTTCGTCAGAACAAGGCCAGTGACTCCTGCAATTTCTTTAAATGCGCGCGCTTGCTGAATTGCGTTTTGTCCGGTTGTTGCATCAAGAACAAGAAGAACTTCATGCGGTGCACCAGGGAGATCTTTGCTCGCCACCCGACGAATTTTGGCAAGCTCTTGCATTAAATCATTTCGGTTATGGAGCCTTCCTGCCGTGTCGATCAGGCAAAGGTCGGTGCCTTGCTGAACCGCGCGTTTCACACATTCAAATGCAACCGAGGCAGGGTCTGCCCCATCAGACAAACGCACGCAATCGGCACCCGCACGGCGCGCCCATTCTTCAAGCTGGTCGACCGCAGCGGCGCGGAAGGTATCTGCAGCGCCAACAATAACCGAATGCCCAGCCTGCCGCTCTTTGAAGGCAAGCTTTCCAGTGGTGGTGGTTTTGCCAACCCCATTCACTCCAACCATCAGCACAACACGGGAACGGCGCGATTCTTGCCCCGCCAAAGGCGTAGAATCGATCAACGACCAACTCGATATTTCGGCGTTGGTTTGCGGGGCACTTGCCTGAATTGTAGGATTTCTCAGGAGAGTGAGGATCTCGCTGCGTAAGACTTCCATAACAGCTGCAGGGTTTGTCAGTTCACTGCCGGGGAGCGAGGTGCGCACCTTTTCAATCAGCATCTCAGAGGTGCGAATTCCAACATCGGCACGCACCAAAATCTCCAACATGCTGTCGAGCAACGCCTCACGCGATGCGCGTTCATGTTCACCAACAAAGAGAGATTCGATTTGACGAACGAGCTGGGCTTGGGTTTTGCTCAACCCCAGTGTCAGGCGCGAAAACCAAGGAACACTGCTGGCAGTTGATGCGCGCGTTGCTCCCATCGGGGACGCATCAGCTTTTTGAATTGTGACTGCGTCCTGACCTTCAGCTGCCTTCTCATCAAGAGCGGGGAGCTGCGCGCCTGGCTCAACTTTTTTCGCTCTCTCTGAAGCGCCAAGATGCGCACGCTCAGCGCGCCTCCGGGCCGCTGCTTGGCCCAAAAGAAAAGCAACGACAACCGCAACAACAAGCCCAACGCCATAGATATAAAGAAGGGAATCTTGATTCATCGTTCACTCACGGGGTGGGTTGATAATAGAGATATTCAACTAAATTACCGAACGGATCTCGGAAATAAACACTCCGACCGTCGGAGCGCGTGTATGGACCCTTGAGAATTTCGAGGCCGGCAGCGCGAATCCGCTCAGCCAAACAATCCACTTGCGAAGGGGAATCAGCCATGAATCCGTAGTGGTCGAGAACTTGCCGACCCAAGGGGCCCTGTTGTCGGTCTTTGTCGATGGCATCAGAGGATAACTTTGCGACAAGGAGATCGGGCCCGACGTGAATAAGAAGCTGAGTCCCGCGCCAGGGCTCAACATCTGCGCCAAGAACATCTCCGAAAAACCAGCGCGCTTTTTCCAGGTCGTCGACAACCAAAGCCAGATGTCCAAGACCGCGTAAAAATCCGCTTTTGTGGGCGCGTTGCATGAGCATCGTCCTTTTTACGGACTGGTTGCTCCCCATTGATGGCGTGCGACTATCGCTTTAACCAGACCGATAAACCGGGAGTTATCATCGGTTGGCGGCTCTGCCAAGAGCTCGAGAAAACACTGCCGTGCTTCTTGATGCTCGCGTGCTTGTGCCTCAAGGCACTCAAGGGCAGCCATTCTTACCTGCTCGTCGCGGCTTTTCACCAGTCGCTTGCTTCGGTCGATGATTTTGGGATCCGAGAGCTCCTTAAGAGCAAGAAGTAGCTCGATATTGCGCTCGTGCAGCGTCTCGTCGAAGAGGACGTTCTCGGTATTGAGACTCTCCACCAGTAAGGAAAGATATTCGCTCTGCGAGAGCATTTTCTCAGCCAATTTAATCGGCCAGGAAATGCGCTTTTGGGTCCGCACCGCATCACATACAAGGGGTTGTGCCACTTCGCGGTTTTCCAAGAGAATTTCCATCACCCGATCTTTTTCGCGCTTATCGATAATGCCGTGTTCAACCACCATTTCGAAGCGCTTCATCAGTTGTGGGGCAGCCAAGCGCATATCTCCACCCGATGCCAAACCTTCAATTGCCTCTATGCGTTGTTCTTTGGTTGTGACGGGGTTTTTCAGCAACTCGCCCATCTTTTCGAACGATTTAACTTTTTGGTTATTCCGATAGTCACGCCATGCGTCCAAAAATCCCACGGCACAATCCTTTCTGATCGTTTGTGTGTTTTTCCCAAGAGCGATTCAGCGCGTCTGCAGGTCAGGTGTCGAGACACCGTTCTCAGACGAAGTATTCACAAGCGCATCTTTGCGTCGTGGCCCTCGCGCCCACATGATAATCACCACAGCGACGAGAGCAAGGCCAACAAAAACAACATGCCCCAGCCAAAAGACTTTCTCAGGAACTGCTTCAGCATTATGCACTCGAGTTAAAGTCGTCTTGACCAACGAAGAAACCTCGGGTGCCGGAGTCAACTGAGGGGAAACTTCAGCTCCGGTTGCATTGAGAGGTTCGCTCGCCTGTGCTGATTGAGGTTGCGGTGCTTCGCTCATCGTTTGTTCTCCTGGCGCAACACGCCGAAGAATGGCACACGCAGTTCTTTGTAATCGGGATCATTGGTGCGAACAATAAACATCCCAGAGGCGTTAATGGTTTGCAGAGCTGCAGACAACGCGTCGGGATAGCGCAGTTCAAAATTCACTTGGGTCCCAGTTTGTCCGCGGGTCGTTGAATATTTAAGGATGTCGGCAATCGTGATTCCTTCAAGCGCATCCGAACGGCGCAATTCAGCACTCACCGATTCGACTTGAAAATCCTTTCTGTCTGAGCTCACCGTCAGAGCGCGTTTGACGGTTTCGGGGCGAGTTACAACACCAAACTCGATGTACTTCACGTTTTGTTTGACGTGCCCAACAACCTCACCCACGATTGGGATAATTAATTCCTTCAGGTGTCGCGAGGTATTCCAAATTGAAACCTTCTCGCGGAGTGGGCCAATCGGCAATCCTCCCTTGAAAGTCAATTTGAGTTGGTAATCTTTGCCTTTGCCTGAAGGCGCAACAATTTCTGCAGCAATTGCAGGCTGACTGCTGGTTGCAAAAATAGGTTTGACTTCTTTTGTATCGCGCAGCTGGCTCAATTGAGATGAGGTGAGCCCTGCTTTTTCAGCGGCTGCGGGAATAGTTTCGGGCTCCGAACTGGTTGCCCGCAAAGCTGTCGAGAGATTGATGAGCCAGGCTTTGTTGTATTCCGGCAGCACTTCTCCAACGCTCAGCAAAGCCGGAGACGCATGAATTTCTTCCTGCACGTTCGCTGTGAAGGTGAGTGTGATTGCTGAATTGCGGGCTTGGTTGGTGTCTACAGTGAGAGTGCGGATGATATTTCCTGCAAAATAGGAGCTATCAAATTCGAACGACAGCTTTCCTTTTTCTCCGGGCGCAAAAACGTCTTTGGGTTCAACTTTTGTATTGACGCATCCGCAGGACGAATGAATGGAACGGATCTGCAACACACCACTGCCAACATTTTTGAACTCAAAAGCGAACGAGACTTTTTGCCCACGCACGATATCGCCAAAGTCGTAGCGCATTTGAGTGAATTCGGCCAAAGGCTTCTGCCCTTGCAGATTGTCTGCTGCAATCTCTTTTTCAGTTGGTGCCGTTTCCTGCTGAGCAGGTGTCGACTTGGCTGGCGAAGCGGCCACAGGAGCTTGTGTGGTTGCGCTGACAGGATTATTCGCAGCGGGCACAGGCAATACCGGTGATGCGGAGTTTTTTTCAGCGCTTGCGGCAGGTGCACCAGCAGAGACTTGTCCTGCGGATGATTTGTTTTGAGCCTGTGCGAGCCCAGACAAGGATGCAAATGCACTCCACAGCAAAACAAACTTGCCTGACGCTGAAGAATGTCTCGAGCAGGACCAAACCATGTTGTGACCTCCGTTCCCACCATGTTACATATAGGGTGAATTTTCTCAAACCCTTGTGAAAAAGAGAATCCATGTTTCGATCCCGCATGTTGTGGTCTGTTTTTGCTGCTGTCATCAGCGGACTTTTGACGTCTCTCGGGTTTCCACGCAGCCTCTCGTTGCACAGTGCCTTTGCCTGGCTCATGCCAATTGCACTCGTGCCTCTTTTATTGGCTATTGAACGCTTACCAACCACTTATCAATCGCCGGCGCGCGCTCATTCAACGACACTGAGGCAGGTCACGCCCTTCACCCGCGGACTCGAGGCCTTTGTTCTGTTCTGGATCTACGGGGCAACGGTCATTGCGATTGCATTTCATTGGGTCACCGTTCCAGCAATTCTGTTTGGTGAAATTCCACCTGCAGTCAGTAATGTTCTCTTCTGCCTGTATTGTGTTCTCGCGGGGCTCTATTTCCCACTGCTGTTTTTTCCACTGGTCTGGAATGCATCACGCTGTTCGAAACGCAATGCGTCGCCTTTTCCAACTTGGACTCTCGTGTTCACGACCACAGCCATTGAAATTCTAATGCCGCGCTTTTTTCATTGGACTTACGGAAACCTCATGCATGGCTCACTTCCAGTGGCTCAGTGGGCTGCTTGGATCGGCTCATCGGGACTGTCGGTCTTTGTTTTTGCAAGCAACATTGTTCTCTCCCGCGCCTTTGCAGATCCGGTTCGTAACCCTGGTCGGGTTGGAATTGCACTCGTCTCAACACTTTCAACGTGGCTGGTGATCTTTGCTGTTGGCCATCAAAGACTCAAACAGCTGCGAGTTGAGCAAAATCAGGCTCGCCAAACCAATATTGGCTTCGTGCAGCCCAATTTCCGTTTTCCGTATTTGCCGAATACAAAACGCTACCCGGAACTCGAAAAAGACGCCACCTTGCAGTCACTTCCTTCACTTCTCAGCCTGAGCGACGAATTGATTGCAAGTCAAAAAGACAGCGAGAAATTGGATCTTCTGGTCTGGCCAGAAAGCACAACCCCTTTTGACTTCGCTTGGTCTGATGCTGATCAAGAAGTTGTGCGCAAGAAAATCAAAGCGTGGAACATACCACTTCTCGTTCAAGCTGCCGAATTCGACAAAGCCGAGCTTGATACGCTTGGAATGCGCAAGGCCACCATGTACTCCATCTCGTTTCTCATGCGCCCGGATGGCTCGCGTAGCCCGAGCTTTAAAAAATGGGTGCCGATGCCCTTTGGAGAATCGGTTCCGCTCGAAGACAAATTCCCCTGGCTAGGCGACCTCGTCCGCGACAACGTCAACAATGTATCGAAAGTTGGCCGCGGACAAAGCGTTGATGCACTTGCATACAGCCCATCCGATGCGGTTGCGCCGCTCATCTGTTTCGATGCTATTTCCTCAGACCTAACTCGCGCTCAGGCAACTCAAGGGAACGCCACCATCTACGTGAATCAGGCTAATTTTCTGTGGATGTGGAAAAGCAATGCCGGATTCGAATTCCTTCAACTTGGTCGTTTCCGCGCAATTGAAAATGGCCGCAGTTTTATTTTGGCGGCAAACACCGGACCAAGTGCAGCCTTCACACCCACAGGCGAGCTTGTAGGTGAAGCACTGCCTCTGATGACTCGAGGCGCTCTGCGGGCGAAACTGCCTGTACTTGAAAAACGAACCATCTACTCAGATTGGGGTGACTCACCACTGCTGGCTGGCGCTGGTTTAGGCGCACTCGTGCAGCTTATTTGGGCAAGGCGGGGGACGCGGAACACTGGACGATGATAGGCGAGGTGACGGTGAGCTTATCACCCTCCGCTCCCTGAAAATAACGCACGCCTATTGTCCAGTTTTTTTGCTTCGCATTCGTCACCTCTGCGCAGCCCGACCACGAGATTGGCACGCTCACATCAAATATCTCAGGCTCAACATGCGACTGTTTTTCAAACAACCAACTCAATGGCTTGCCGGTGACCAAGCCATTGTTTAACAGCGATGTCCACCAAGGATCACGTGTCACGGCTCCCCGCCCCTGCGTGTGCAGCTCTGATTTCAAATCGCCCAATTCAGAAAAATCGCGACCGCTCGAAGAATCCAAGAATGCCAAACTGCGAACCGGCTCACCATTCAACAGGACTTCTAAGCGATAAGGAACGCTGTTTGAATTCGGCTCAAGAAAGCGCACCCGAAGCGTGCTTTCGGAGAGTTTAATTGAACTCGCATTAATACGATCACCCAGTGTCGCCAGCAAAGAATTGCCTGAATACAATCCGACAGACATCTGCAACTGTGGACTTTGTGTCGAATAAAACCGTCGCGCTTTGAGAGCTTCTAAAACATCGGCACGTGAGAGCCCTTTGAGCAAAAGTGCGAGACGATTTCCATCCGACACACCCCAAAACGCAGTGTGGTTATCTTGCGACGCCACAGGCCCAACATGCCACCCCTGGTCAAGGGCTTCATCAAGAAAGCTGCGATGGCCCGAATAACCACGCATGGCACGTCTCCAGACGTTTCTATGGATGAACTCGACACCCACAAATTGCTTCTGCAGGCGTCCATCCATTTGAAAGTGAGCCAGGTCAAACCAATCGCGATATTTATGAAAACCAGGATGCGCAAAGATAGCTATTGCATCGCTTTGCTGTGGTTCCGCCAGCCAATCAAAAAATTGCTCCAAAGTTCTTTTTTGCCAGGCGTTGGTCCAATCCGTTGAATTGAGAACAACCACATGGCCTTGCGCTAAATTGCTGTATTCAAAGCCTACAAGTCCAACAAAATGATCGCGAGATTCTTCGCGGGCAATTTGTGACTGCTCTGCAAAAGTTGCATCACTCCTTCTCCACCAATATTCGGAGTGATCAGTCACGGCGAAAAAATCGAGACGGGCCACATCACGAGCTGTGATCATTGCTGTGCGTGCATCTCCAAGCCCATCTGAGGCAAACGTGTGTGCATGCAAAAGACCAAAATAGGCTCGCATGGGTAGCTCAGGAAGAAGTTGAAGGTCGTCACGGTTTGTTAAACGACGTAAATTGGGATCAACGCCCAGGCTGGATTCTGCATTGGACAGGTATGCGCCAAAGTCGAACGTGTTTTGCTGAGCACTTGCATGCGCTGGCTTTGAGTAAGTCATCAGCTTGCGAACATCAAAGAGCATGGCAAGTTCAGACGAGAGTGTCTTGCGCGAGACGTCCTTCCACTGCAGCTGGCGGAGTTCCGGCTCTCCAACCGTCGGCTTCCAGAGACTGCGCGCTCGCGGCAGTGGGAAAGAATTATTTGCCTTCGCACTCGCTTTCGTCTGCGCGTGTGCAGTATAATTGGCAAAGATAAAAGAATGACTTGTGCAGACAAAAGCCAGGATGGCCTGAATGACGCAACCACCCAGACACTCTATTTTCAGCAAACCGCCGGCTTTCGTTGGCAGTGTCGGTTTGTTCGTCCTTCTTTGTCTGTGGGGAATTCTCACCCGTGCTCCTGTCACTTGGAATGAAATCTTTTTTATCGCGTCGCTCAAGAAGTTACCAGACACAGCGGCTCTTACATCCGGACTGGCTGAAAAATTTCTGCACGACAACAAAATCATCCTGAGCCAGGCACTGCACAATCCCCCTTGGCTCTTGTCGTCAACCACCTGGCTCGCCCATCAACTCAACCACCTTTGTCAGGAACAGTGTTTTGCTCTTATCGGTCAAGCTGAACTTTTGGCAGAACGCATGTCCTGTGTGATCATTGCTATTTTAATAGGCATAATCTGGAGCGCTTTGCGCAAACGAGATGAGCTGTTTGGGAATCCATTCCAACCACGCCTCGTGCAGAGAGCAAAACCCGAACACATTGTTCTTTTCCTATTCGTTCTTTGCCGCAGCGGTGCACTCGAACAGCTTTTTTTCGTTTTGGCGGTTCTTTTGCTGGGATTCCACCTGGATTCCTGCGCTCTTCATTGCGAGTTTCGTTGCCTGCCTGCGTGCAGAAAAAAACAAATCCTTCTGGCGATGGTTTCTCTCTCTTTCCTTGCTTGTTGCGGCGGGCTACTCTGTTGCCTTTATTTATCAGACTTCCTACCAAGCATTTGTTCACCACCTGAACCAGCGTTGGTTCAACCGGATTGGCCTCGCAAGCATACGTTCCGGCTGGGCTGGCAGTTCACTTCTTTGGAGGGTTATTGCCCTTGGCTTTGCCCTCACCGCTCTTCGCCATTTCGCTCAGCAAGTGAAGCATGCAACTCATGCCGGCAGCTCGCGAGCCATTCAGCTGGCTGAGTCTTATCAACGCGAACCTTTTTTCGTCTTTTTGACGGCGAGCGCTGGCTTTTGGATTGCCATTAGACAATCAACCCCTTTGTTTGAAGACCTCTGTCTGCTGGCAGCGGTTTTTTTCCTGGCTCCCAAACGATACTGTCCTGCAGGGTTCAGCAACGCTGAACATGCCACTGAAAAAATCTTCGCAAAACAAAACCTAACGAGATTTTTCGCAACCTGGACCTGGCGTCTTTACACGCTTGCCTGCGCAGGGGTGATAGTTTTTGCAGCGCTGTTAATCATCTCGCCGGCCACAGAAATTCTTCCCGAATTAAAGTCTTGGCTCTCTGCTTTAAAGGAATTTATTCTGGCTCGCTGGCTTGATATCCTGACCTTCGTCGCCGCAACCGGGATTCTTCTCTTTGCAAACCGTTATTTGTCTAGAGGCAAATCCGAACAAACTCAAACAACACAAATCCTCCCAGCAATCTCCCGACTCAGCATTTTCCTTTTTGCGCTGTTCATCGGGGTGAGCGAAATCAGAGCGCGGATCCTGTGGGAACACCTCAAACTGACGGTTGATCGGGTTGCAGCTGAAACGACCCTCCTTTATTTGCCTCCCATGGATCCTTTTCTCCAACTCTCTGGCTACACAAAAAACAAAAACATGGTTGTCGTGGATCGCACGCTCAATGAGACACGTCCGCAGGGACGCACCTTTGCGCTGCTGCTGCCCACTCACGTATCGGAAGTTTGTCAGGCGATGCATTGGAAGATTGAAGCAAATCATGGCATCTTTACATTGTGCTCAATGAATCAAGACTCACTTTGGAAATTGCTTCCGCTGAACTGAAGAGGTCTTCAACGCATGTCAGCAGCCAGCACCGCGTTGATGAGCGTGCTCACTCTGACGGACGACAAGCTTAGCCTTGTCCTTCGTAAAGGCACAAAAGTTCCTTCAACCCTTGCCAGTGTGAAACACTCCGAACTTGCTGAAGCGCTTGCTCAACTCAAAATCAAAGCTCAGCCAAACAAGAAAACCGTCACTGTTGTTCGCGACGCTGCGCGGGCCGGCGTGCACAAAGATGCTGATTTTGAAGTTTGCTGCGGAGAACCTCCACAACCCTCGCAGCCGGGACGCTGGGAATGGTATGAGTCATTGCGCCGTCCTGCGGACCACGCAGTCAAGAATGAAATCGCCATTCGCATTGTTGCACCTGCCCCGCCACAGCCCGGAGTCGACCTCTTGGGTGGAGTTATTCCTGCCAAAGATGAGCCAACTCCAGAACCCATCACTTTAAATTTTCCTCCTGAACTTGAACTCCAAGGTGACGGAAACGTTGTTGCGCGCGCCTCCGGACAGCTAAAAGTTGAAGGACAAAACGTAACTTTTCAGCCTAAATATGTTGTCGAAAAAGCGCATGCGCCAGAATTTTCAGTGGCCGAATTTCATTCCGATGTCCAGGTTCTTAGCGACCTCATTGGAACAATGAAGTGGAAAGTCTTTGGCAATCTTGAAGTCGAAGGACATTGGCAGGCACCTGATATTGAAGTCTTTGGCGATGTTCAGGCCAAAGGTGGAATTCAAACAAACATGATAGGTACACTCCGCTTCTGGCACAATTGCACAACCACGTACATTCAGGTCAGCCAGGTCGGAGTCCTCGGGAACCTCACAGTGGAAAACTCTGTTCAGTTGTCTGAACTGCGTATTGGTGGCGACATGACCTGTTCCTCGAACCCTGGCGCAGTTCTTGGCTCAACACTGGTTTTGTACGGTGGATTGCGAGCAAATAAAGTTGGCAGTGAAAATGGTCAGCGAACAAAAATCGTCCTGCTCGGCGGCGACGAAGCACGCACCTCTCGAATAGAACGTTTGCTGCAAGGTACGATGATCACCTACCGTGGAGAAGCCTTTACTGCTGCGGTCGATACTTCGTTTGACTCATCCGCACCGCCAACAGCCGTGGTAGGCGGAGGCGAAGCGCAGCCTTCGGGCGAAGGCGAAGCAAACGCAGCAAATAATCAGAGCGAAACAAGTCAGTCTTGAAAAAATCACAAACACGCTGGTTTGAATCTTCGTTCACAGGCGCATGTCTTGTAACGCGCCGCATCCTCGTTTTTGCCTTTCTGAATCTGCAGAGCAACAACCTCAAAACAAGAACGAGCTCCCCCTTGGCTTTGCGCAGTGGGCTGCGCACAATTGGCAAGGACTTCGTTCATTAAGCAGGCGCGGGTGAAAAGAGCCAATGCCTCGTCAAACTTTTTTGCTCTTTGTGCCTCATAGGCCAACTGACTGCATGCCGAGGGTTTGCCTTGTTCGCAAAGAGTTTTCAATGAACTTTCCCAAGCCGCCGAAGCGGAGGACCCGTCCGCTGCAGAATTCTTTCCGCCTGGAACATCAGCGTTGGATTGCGCATTTCCTGGCTCATCGGCTGAAGGAGTCACTTCCGGACCCACCCCCGCCCTGTCTTGCCGGGTTTGCGGCTGACAGCCCACAAGCAAAGCAATTAGAGCAGCACACCAGATTTTTCTCCAAAGAGAGCCACTCATGAAAAGTGGTTTGCCACTGTCCTGTTTCATAAACAAAAACCTCATCGACCTGGGCCATTACTTTTGTTTGCTTGCTTGAGGACCGGAAATAGAACAGGCCAAATGTTTTCTGCTATCCGTCGTGCCCCCTCGGCATTGGGATGAATTCCGTCTTCCAGCACGAAGCGCTCGTCGAGGGCGACGCCCTCGAGCATAAATGGAACCAATGCAATCCGATATTCACGAGCAACCCGCGGAAAAACGGCTGCGAACTTAGCTCGAAAGTCATCCGGAAAATTGAGCGGAAGTTGCTGTCCAACGAGTACCACTTTACTTCCAGCGGCCTGACTCTTTCCCACAATAGAACGCAGGTTGCGCTCCATTTCATCAACCGCCAAACCACGCAATCCATCGTTTGAACCGAGCGCTACAACCACAACTTTTGGCTTCGAACGCAACACCCAATTGAGGCGCGCAAGAGCAAGTGCCGTGGTGTCGCCACTGACACCTGAATTTTGCGCGACCCATGAAAGCTGTCGCCCGCCAATTTTCTGTTGGATGACCGCAGGAAGGGTTTCTTTCATAC
>RGDM01000035.1 GCA_009918675.1 bacterium | reverse complement strand
CTGTATCTGCAGTTAGCACAGAAAAAGCATCTATTCTGTTTGAAGGAGGGAGAAGATGCTTTTCAAAACACTGTCTATGCTTATTGCGCTCACCGTTACGGCTGCGTTTTTTGGTTGGGTGAAATCAACCTCAAAGACGGTTGATACTGCACGGCTTGACGAAAGTCTAAGCTATAACTCTTTAATGGCGGGTAAAAAGACGCGAATAAATCGTCGCCATGTTGCAGACGCCCTACCCTAATTCCTAGCGGGTAAGATTCATTCTCAATTAAATGTCTCGAATACGTCGATTCGACATTCTTTTCTGCGTATCAAATTTTAATTTTGATATTTGTCTGTCGGCAAGGAAGTGTTGTGGGGGATCGAAACCACTGGAGGAGCCCCCCATGACACACTTGTTTCCTCGTCCAAGCTTTCCTGTTCTAAGCATCCTTGCTTGTGCAGCTCTTGCTTCTCCTGCTCTGGCTGGAAGCCAGGAAGAGATGTCGCAGGCCATGAATTTATTGTTGCGTGCTGCCGATAACAATTCGGGCGTTGGGCTCACTGCGTCCGATTGCGCTTCGCTTCATGAGCTTGCAAGCGGTGTTGGTTCTGCGCAGACGCGATTTAGCCGGCAAGCCGCAGAGCTGTTTGCGCACGCCTGTGCAAGAAAAGGTGATGCCAATAAAGCAACCGAAGATGATCCGAATTCTGAGCCGAACAATGCACCTGTTTCCGACGCCGACGCCCTATGGGATGGCGAAGCCCTGTGCCCTGTTGGCCACGAGCGTATTCTTGAGTGCGAGCACAATGGAAAAAATGGACGTGGGATGTTTGTTTACAGTGGAAGCGATTCGCCAGTGAACTCTCCAACGCTCGTTTGTGCTCAATTCGAAGCAACGTTCCGAAGCCTGTTTGAGTTTGGGCAGGAAATTGATTCACGTTGTGTGGTGACCGAATTTGACTGGCGCTACGAAGCACAAAGGTCAGATGTTTACGGAATGAAAACTTGGCTCGAGAGCGAGGTTTCACGGGCTCCGCTGGGCATTCCAGCGGCATTGAAGGATCAGTGTCAAAAGGTTTTTTCGGATGCGCTCTACTGCACGCCAACGGTCATCATCTTACCTGAAAAAGATCCCAGCTCTCTGAGCATTTGTCAGCTGAAAACGTTCGACCATGTGTTTGGCTTTGGGCCATTTTTGCATATTGGTTCATCAAACAGCAGCTGGACTTGCAAATCAAAGTCGCTGTTGATTCCGAACCGTGACGAGCGCTTGTCGGTCGAAGAGCTCAGCTGCGTACCCGACGATCTGGGCCAGTTGATGAACCCTTACTGCCGCTTCCCCTACATGCCGGTTGCGCGTGAGCCTGTCAGAACATTTATTCCGCAGGATTGAAGGTTGCCGTTTGTGCAGTTTCCACCGGGCCCATGAATCGCGCTTTGCTGGCGAGCGCGAGAAAAGTCTTGAGATAACCCTGTGACGATGGAAGTGGTTCAGCGCCTTGGCTCGCCAGCAGTTTTTCCATTCTCTCATGCGCTTCTTGAAGGTTGTAAAAAGGGACCTTTGGGAAAGCATGATGAATGGAGTGGAAATTAAGGCCATTGAATAACCAGCTCATTGCCGGATTGGTTTCGATGTTTCGGCACGCGTGAAGTTGAGTTGCAAAATAATTGCTTCGCTTCCCGCCGAGTCCGTAGTGTTCAACATGAGCACGCAACTGCAGAAGGCCTCCGCCAACGCGTTCGACCAAGACATACAACACCACCGCCTTCAAGAGCTCTCCGTGAGCAGCTGCTAAAGCGTAGAGAGATCCATTCACAACGATTATTCCGATTGCATCAAACGCCATCTGGCGGCGCAAACCTTTGGATTGGTGAATGAAGCCAGAAGCGCGTCGGAGGTGGCCGATGATCATGCCAATTCCGCCACCAATAAAAACTGCAATTAGCAGCTGATGACGAATGATAAAGCGAGCAAAAAATCCGGCGGCTTGGTATTCGTCTTGGGAGTAGGTGACGCGTTCAGGATCGCGCAAATCAACGCCATTCATTTTGTGATGAAGTTTATGCAACTCGGAATAAACGCCGTGTGGCCAAAGCACGCCCCAGGTGACAAATCGCGCCGAAATTTCATCAAACCATTTGATTCCAGTGAGCGTGTGATGAATTGCATCGTGGGTTGTGACTGCTGCCGCAGCGAAGAAAACACCAGCGAGCATTGCGAATGCATAGAAGAGCGCATCTTGAAGTTGATTTTGGTAGGCAAGAGCCAGAGAAACAAACATCAGCGCAGTTGCAGACGTGAATCGCCACAGTCCAGGCGCTGGGCGCGTGTTTTGCAGATCCGCAACGGTTCGGCTCAACACAGGTCCGGGGAGATCTGCAAGGAGCTCTTCGCTGCCATTATGAATCGCTGTCATTCGCTCTTTCCTCTATCAGCCAAACGCAAATCTGCGTTTGGCTGAATCGTAGCAGTCAAAATTCGACTGATGCAACGACTTTCTGTCGAAGCTTTGGCAACCCAACTGGGCGCTTTGAGAGTCTCATATTCCTTCAATATTTCGGCTATTTGGACGAGAGCGTGGGGAGCGCGGCACTCACGTCCAAGCCCCACTGGGAGGTCTGCCGTGAATCGCGTTGAATCCACCGCCGCCGATAAAAAGGTTCAATAACCACTGCACCCTGCGCGATTGGAAGACCTAAGCCGAATGACAAAGATGTCTCCCACAGCCACTCCGAAGAGGAAATGGCATCTAAACCCTGCACAATTGGTGCCGCTGTTTGCAGCTGCAGAGTGCGCCTCAGAAGGTTGCCTTGCAGGGATATGGCGGGAATCATGAGCCAATCATAGAGAAGTGCGCATTCAACTCCGCTTTTGTAAGTGCGCTCGTTGATGTGCACAGCTTGCGGGGGTTCGGCCTCCGCAGTCGTTTCATAGCCAAAACGTATTCCGGGCCGCAGATAAAATCTTTCAACTAAAGAAGGCGCGTATGTCTGCACAAAAAACGATGCGTCATAAAGAGAAGCACGCATGTGGGCAGCATCAAGCCGATCTCCAGATGAAATTCCAAGCCCAACACTTAGAATTGAAAACAAACCGTTAGAACTGGCAACCACCGCGTGCCTCCAAAGTGAAGCCAAAGCTACCAAAAGCACTCACAAGTTGAGCACACAGCTGCGACTTTTCATTGCCTGCGGAAAACCCCTGCAAAAAAGCAGCAAGAAATGCGCTGGTCAGTAAGCCATCATAAGCCAAACGCACAGATTCACTTCTCTTGCAGAAAATTGCTTCTGTGCTTGGGATGGGAAGAATGTCGCGTGCAGAAGACTGAGCAAGATTTTCTGACGTCTGGTCTATTGCGCGATAAACCCTTCTGCTGAATGCATACAAAGAGCTTTTGTCATCGCCGTAAAGTTGTGCCGTTTTGTACAAAGCTCGGGCGAAAAGAGTGCCAATGCAGTAAAATTTCCCAGAACACAAAGAGTCTCGGCTGAGATCCGCAAAGGTGAACCGAGTTGAAGTCAAAGATCTGCTCGTTGGGCCGTCGCCGGGAAAACTTCCAGTCAGAACATCTGCTTCTCCGGTCATCATTGCACTCATAAAATCAGCAAAACCCTCATTAAGCCCAGAGATGGCATATTCAACAGCAAAGCGTCCTGGAAAAAACTTATCGGTTTGGCGGGAGATTTTTGTTTCATCATTTGTATTTAAGCAAACTTCATTTTTTTGTTTAAAAAAAGCTCGCTTAAAGATCGCATGTCCAAATTCATGGGCAATCACCTTGAAATTCGCAGCTAAAGGGATTTGCTCAATTTCTGATCTCTTGAAGAGAAAAAAATTATCGCTCTCTGGGTTAAAGGCCGCGTTGAGCTTTAAAGATATTTGCGCGGTTTCACCCGAATCACTGAGGCTAATTACCGGTTCAAAGAAAATCCGGTAACGACCACCAACCTGTTCTGAAAATGCTTCAGGTTCAAGTCCAGTTGTCTCTTTGAGGGAAGAAAAGGTTTGTTCGAATGCGTGAAAACTCGAAAGAGCAAGGAGTGTTGTTGTGTCTCGCGGAACAATAACGCCGTTCTTTATGTTGTAGCGGAGCGCGTCACTGCTGCTTGAAGCAGAGCCCGTTCCGGTAATCAAAGAACCCACGGTTGATGTTATTTGTAATGTTCCGCCAGGTAGGATCTGAAAATATCGACCCTTGAGTGAATTGAGATCCTCAAGAGTAGACAAAGTTCTTTCCTGCACACTCCAACCGGAACTGTTCCCCGTTGATTGAGGTTCGAAATGCAGGACCTGCGCCTTATATGGACGATCTGGAGATGTTTGTAGATCAGCGCAACCTGCAATTGCAATGAAAATAACGATGAAAAAAAATAATACTCTCATTGGTTCACTTATTCCTTCTCTCGGTTTTCCGGTTGCCTTAGCTGGGTCAGGTAATTGAATCCGAGGTATGGCAAAGGCGGCATTGTTCCTGCCGGTTGCCACACAGCGCCAATCGACCAATACCATTCTGGCGAACTTCTCCAGCTCAGAAGTCCACGCAATGCAGGTGCGGTTTTGCTTGGGCCAAAGCACGCTTCGTTTATTTCAATACGCACCGTGGCACGGTTGTCGTAGCCCGATGAGTCAGCACAAAATGCAACGAGAGCTTCACCCTCAAAGCTCGCTAAGAAGGATTGTCGAGCCCAGACAGAAATAACTGATGTGAGTCGGCGGATCTCTTGTGCAGAAGGGTCTGAAGTTGCCTGACCGCTGGTTGTGCCATAGTGGATATGCAACAGAGATAATCCGAGACTTTGGCTGTCAAATTGTTTCACAAAATTTATTGTACCTAATGCATAAGTCACAAGAATATTTCGACTCTCGAGGGAGTTAATTTGGCCCGCTTGCAGGCGCGCCCCTCCGCCATAACCCGTTACGCTTGATGTCCAACCCTCCTGCGAAAAAATTCTGTACCTTGCTTTGAGCATGACAATTGGGGTTGCCGATTTTCCTCCGTTTGCAAGCCAAAGCGATGTCGAAAGCACCGCAACCGCATTGGTGCCGAGTGTCAGATGTTCGCTGATTCCGTAGTCTATGGACAACGATGGCACATCGAAAACGAGTGATCCTGCAGACGCTGTTTCGGTATCGAAGAACCCAGGAATACCAGACGATGGAGTTTCAGATATTGGTCTGTGCGATACATAATCCGAGCCACGTTGAGCAAATGCGGCAGGCGTGGATGCGCATGCGAGAATCCAGAGAGCGCGGTTCATTGAAGATATTTTTGGTCTTATTTTTCGCGAAGTTTTTTTCACATCTCTTTTCCCTTCAACGACCCTTAAAATCTTTTTTGAGAAAATTCGCCGCATCGGAAGTAAACTTCTGCCACATGGCATTTCCGATGCTTTTTGAGTCAATCATCAGATGAAAATAGCGAGGGTGGAGTTCTGAGTCCTCGTTTGAAAGCCAAATGCTTTTCCACGTGTCTGCAGCGTGAGCGCGGATTTCGTTTTCTACGGCCTGCGAGTCGACCAATTCATCCTGAGCAGCAAGAACAACGAGTGTTGGAATTTTTCCGATCCGTTGCCAGGCAATCTTTTGCCATGCAGCATTGAGTTCAAAGAGCGCCTTATAGCTCGCCAACGATGTCCATGCCTGTGCGCGATAATCGGGATGATTGAAGCTCGGGATCGCGCCAAACGGGAGCCAAGTGAGCATGCGAATAAGAGCTGTTTTCTTTCGAAACGCAAGCGCTGGAGCAATGAGAATCATTTTTGTTGGCAGCAGTTTTGTCTCGTCTTGATCAAAATAATTGAGCGCGGCAAGTGCACCCAAAGAATATCCGATAAAAAGCCGCTCCGACGTGTCTGCAATGCAGTTCTGGATTGCCTGCGCCCAGTCGAGCGTGAAATCATTTTGCCATTGCTCTGCACTGATTTTTTTTTGCGAATCTTCTGCGGTCTCGCGTGTGTGGTGTCCTGTCAAGACACCAAGCCGCGTTTTATAGCCAAATTTCTCGGAAAATTGTGCAAGTTCGATCATCTTGTCGGGATCTGTGTTCAAGCCGTGCAAAACCAGCGCGCAGCGTGAGGTCTGCTGTGCGGCGGGAGGTTGTCCAGAGATGTTTGCAAGCGCAGGCACGGCGCAAGTTCTCCTGAAATTTGATCCACCTGAGAGGGCCGACCCGCTTGGGCCAATCCGCGAGATCTTCTGAATATTTTTTCATTCTGCTGATTCGCAGGCTTATGTACAACTTTTACCAGAGAATTGCTCTCGAGAAGAGGTCCGAGACTCACAATTTTGCGCGTTTTTTCCGATCTTTCCTGATGCAAAGAGAGGAGAAATGCAGCAGAGGGGTGCTTTCTGTATGAATGCTTTCGAAATAATTGCTGAAAATAAGATCAGGGAAGCCATTGAGAACGGTGAGCTCGAGAACCTGAGCCTCCTTGGTCAGCCGCTTGATTTAGACGATGGACAGTTTGTTCCGCTGCATCTCCGTATGTCACAAAAGATACTGAAGAATGCTGGGCTTCTTCCGCCTGTCTTGCAGCTAAAAAAGGAAATTCTCCAACTCTCTGAGCGGCTTGCCGAGGCCACCGACGAATCAGTGCGTGAAAGCATCAAGCGCCGCTTGTTTGAAAAGACCCTCCGGCATGATCTTTTGATGGAGAGCGAGCGCTCAGCTTCGTGATCGGCATTTTTCTAAGTCACCATTTGCCTTTATGAAATTATAAATCCTTAAAGCCTTCGGTGCGCGGATCCGAAGGGATGATAGCCGTTTCTTTTTGGTGCGCGATGGAGGCTGGATACAATGGCCATGCGAATTCTGTTGTCGTTTGTCATCGGTTTCGCTGCAATTGGATGCCAGCCCACAAATTTGACTGGCATCCAAAGCTTGCCTTCGGTTTTAAATCCTGAGGGCTTTTGGGTCATCAAAGATATCAATCGTGACACAACTCGTGCGGGGAATTTTCTTGTCACATGTGCGAGCAGTCGTGGTGGCGAGAGCTCAAATTCTGTGACTCAAGCACAAATTGAGGCAAACCAAGTGTGTCTTCCTGTTGCAGCAGGTGTGCAGAGCACAGGGTCTTCTGCACAAACTAAGGCGACTTCGAGTGCAGGTCAATTCTCAGTCATGCTCAAGCAAAATTCTTATCTGAAAAAGTCGGCATTGATGAACGTGACAAGAGACATAGATAAGTTGAAATTGGGTGTTGATTACTGCGTTATCAGTGAAGATCTGCTCTCTGATAAGGTTTGCGTCAAAGGGAGCGAATATCAAATCTCCAATATAACTCTCTCTGGATGCAATTTCACATCCGGATTTATTTATGCAGACCACTTCTCGGTTTCGCCTGCGGCACCTGCGTGTCCTTGAGATTTACCGATGAAGACGAGTGAACGAGTGCAACACAATGAGAAGGTGACGTGCATGAAGGCAGGCAAGATACTTTTCGTCTGTGTGGGAATGTGGACAGTTGGTTGTACCAATGAACCCACTCGAAGGTCAGCTGTGGATCTGGCAAAACTCTGTAGCGAAAAAGGTCAGGCAGTGACACAGGGTGGATGTTTACCCACGGGACAAGCGGTTATCGCCGGCTCCGGCATTCCAACGCCGCCGGAACTTCCAAATGGAAATCCTGCGCTGCCCCCAGTCGTTGATAAGAAGGTTCCTCCCGCGACTTCCGCGGACGCGGGCGCTGCAGCCCCTCCGACTTCACCCGTCGTTGCGCAGAGAGAGGCTGCTGCCAAAGCGATTGATTCAGTTGCGGATCAGTTGGGAAAAACCAGCGGTGTGCCTCCTGCCGCTGGTCCCGAACGTACCGCTTCGATTGCAACAGAGCCAACAGCAACGGTCACGTTTGATAAGGACACTTTCATTGCGATTGCGGATGCAAGCGTCACCAAGAATTGCTTTATTCCAATGGGCACTGAGATGGAGGTGAAGGGGATACCAGTTAAAGTCACCCAATTTACAAGTCTTGGCGTGGACCAGGCTGTAACGGGCGAAACGATCTCAGTTAAGTATCCAAAATCGCAATCTGACGCGTGTGGGTTGGTGGGACGTGATTTTGTTTATCTGTCGACACATGCCAAAGTTGCAGAGAAAAAATAAATGCTGCAGCTGAAATAAAAAGTTCGAAAGTTCTCGAATATTGCTCCGATATCTCTCATGAATAAATCTTTGAGGGGTACCATGGAGCGCGTTTTGGGAACTTTTTTCTCTGCCATGACTGCGGGTGTTTTCCTTTCTATTCCTCAACAGGCATATAGTTTTTCACTTGGAATTCGTCCTGCGGCTGGATTAGACATGCTCACTATTCCCGGAGTCCGTATTTCACGTCTCGACGACGGCTCTGCGCTCACCGCTGAGCAGCAATTGGCGCGTAATTTTGTTTATTTTGGCGCGGATGTGATGGTCACACCGTTCGAAAAAGGTGCGCTATCTATTTCCGCCCTACTTGGCTTTCGTGCATCGTCTGCGAAAACCGCGGGAGCGGTTATGAGCGACGCATTGTCCTTGAGCTATATCCCCATTGGTGCATCAGTTGATTTTGCGCTGCAAAAATTCCGGGCCTCTGTATTTGCCGCCTATGATCTTGGGATGTCGCCCAAACTAACCCTGACCGAATCTGAAACGAAAATAGAAACTCCTGTTCCACTCACTGGATTATCGCGCCTGCATTTTGGTGCTGCGGGTGAGTTTTTCGTATTGCCATCGTTGAGTCTTTTTGCCGAAGGTGGCTTTGTGACTGGCTCATACACAAACGCCGATGCCCCTATCACGCTCACATTGGGGAGCGGCGCAGACGCGACAAAAGTGGAGTCAAAGGTTGTGGGCGGGACAAACAAAATAAGCGGCTTTACAGTGGGTGGCGGGCTTTCCTATTATATTCCAGCGCCGGCAAGTCAGCGTGGCGCGGTGAAGGCTGAGACAAAACCCCCCCAAAAAAAGGGTTCTAAGCCGGCACCAAAGAAAGCCAAGCCTAAACCTTCTCCATCGGAAGGTGAGGGTTAAATTTAGGTGATAGTCTTTTCACTTTCACCTTTATGAGGAGCCTCGCGTGGGTCATGCCAATTCCGACACAAACCAATTTGATTTTGATTTCGTGATTGTTGGCTCTGGATTTGGTGGGAGCGTTTCGGCACTCCGTTTGAGCGAAAAAGGTTATTCCGTTTGTGTCATCGAACAAGGACGCAGATTCAAGCCGCAGGATTACGCCAAATCCAATTGGGATCTCCCGCGTTATCTTTGGGCCCCATTTATCAAGTGTTTTGGCATACAGCGACTCACATTCTTTAAAGATGTGTTGATTCTCAGCGGAGCTGGAGTGGGTGGCGGGAGTTTGGTGTATGCGAACACTCTCATGGTTCCATCTGAAAAGGCTTTTGAAAGTTCGGCTTGGCAGCCGTTGGGTAACGCGCGTGAGGTGCTCGCGCCATTTTATTTGCAAGCAAAGAAAATGCTTGGCGCAGCGGTGAATCCGAAATTAACTTTTATCGACAACACAATCGAAGAATATTCGAAACAGACAGGAGTGCATCAGACGTTTGCCCCAACCGAAGTCGCGGTGTTTTTTGGCGAGCCGGGCAAACGCGTACCTGACCCGTATTTTGATGGCGAAGGCCCAGAGCGTTCAGGTTGTAATTATTGCGGCGGATGCATGGTGGGCTGCCGTTTCGATGCAAAAAATACTCTCGACAAGAATTATCTTTACCTTGCAGAAAAACGCGGTGCACAAATACAGCCATTGACGAAAATTGTTTGCATTAATCCTCTCAGTGATGATGGCAGTTCCGGTTGGGAACTCACCACCGAGTCGGTTGATCAGCTGTTCTTCAAAAAGAGGAAAACAATTCGTTCACGAAATGTAGTATTGGCGGGCGGAGTTTTGGGAACTCTGCGTCTGCTTCTTGAGTGCCGCGACAAATATCGCACGCTGACACGACTCTCAAGTCAATTGGGATATCACGTGCGCACCAACAGCGAAGTTTTCACCGGAAGCACAGAGTACAATTCTAAACGCAGTGTTCCTTATTCGCATGGTATAGCCATCTCTTCCATTTTTAAAGTTGATGAACGGACTGCAATTGAACCGGTGCGCTATCCTGTGGGTTCAAACTTTATGCGTTTGCTGGCAACTCCTCTGGTCAGTCATCCTAATGAATTTGTCCGCACACTTAAATTCTTGTGGCGGATTGTGACTCGACCGATTGAATTTTTGAGGCTGACTTTTAATCCAAGGTGGGCAGAAAACAGCGTAATATTTTTGGTGATGCAGGATCTCGACAATCGCATTCGGGTTAAGTTTGGCCGCAGTCCGTTTACCTTATTTCGAAGCGGTCTTGTTTCCGAGCGTGAAGAGGGAAGCGAAAAAGTTCCCTCTGAGATTCCCTCAGCAAATCAATTCACAGAGTGGTTTTCTGAGAAGACGGGTGGGCTAGCTCAGTGTGCCGTGACACAGGTCACCGTGAATATTCCCACCACTGCGCATATTCTTGGTGGCTGTCCAATGGGCGCCTCTGAGAATGATGGGGTGATAGACTCTCAACAGCGTGTTTTTGGTTACCAAGGACTGTGGGTGTGTGATGGTTCGGCAGTGCCTGCGAATTTAGGTGTGAATCCAAGCCTGACAATTACCGCAATGACAGAACGGGCAATGACTTTTATTCCAGAAAAGAAATAATGGCACCCAGAAATCAGAACTAACGGGTTTTTCTTTCAGCAAAAAGCCCACTGCGGAAACGCAATGGGCTCTGTGCCTGAAGATGGGGAACCAGGTGTTTTTACATCGGCCCTGGGACGAGAACTGCGGTTTCGTTCGCTTTTACTTGAACAATCGATTCGGTGTCCTTGAACAAGAGGGCTGCCGCCGTACCACCAACTGCCCCGCCAATCAGAGGTGCCCACCAGGTGATGGAGCGGTCTTGGCCGGTGCCGTCGATAATGACTGCGATTCCACTTCCGGCTAAAGCACCAAGCAAAATGTTGGTAAAGCTCAGGTTGCTGCGGTCCACTTTAGTTGAGGTAACGTCTGCGTGAGCAGCCATGCTGTACACAACAGAGCCGAACTTAACGCCCGTTACGTTGAAGACAGCGCGCGGAGCGCTCATCTTCAGGGTACCAATCAATTTTGATCCTGCAGCAAACACAGGTGCGCCTTGAACATCTTTCACAGGAACGGTGATCTGTGGGAGCTTCTCTTCGGAGACAGCATCGGTGCCGAGGCCAGGCAGGTTGATGCTCTTGTCGGGGTTTGAGGTCACGTCGACAGGGAATTGAATCGCAATCATGCTGCTTGCTGGGATGAGAATACGCTGACCGCCGCTCGTGGCCTCAAAGTAGCCTGCGGGCGATTGGCTCGGGTTCTGCTGAACAGGGTTTTGTGCCGTTGGCAGTGACTTACTTCCGTCTTGGTTTTGCTGTTGAGGGGTGTCGTTTTTAATTTGCGCTGCAGGTGCTGGAGGCTGGCTGTCGGAAGAGCTGTCATTCGAGCTGCACGCAGCAACTGAAGCAAGGGTCAAAAGCGTACCTAAGGGAAGAAGTATGAGTCGACGCATGGGGACCTCCTAAGAAATTGAAAGGATCAATGCCCCTCAGACCTCTAGGCACAGGGGACTGCCTTTTTCTCATCAAGAGCCATGCCAAGTTTTGGGTGATGCTAGGTGCTGGGATATTCCGGGCTTTGTGAGAAAAAAGCCGATTAGCTTGAGATTCGTTGCATACTTTTTAGACAGCGGTGGCGATTGTCTTCACAACCTCTGTACCAATTTGATCACTCGACCTTTGTGCCACACGTCTCATTAGAGCCCCCCCACAAACGACGCCTCAACAGTCTAATTAAAGGCCGATTTCTCGAAAATCAGTATGGACATTGCGCATTTGTCGAGGTTAGTCGTATAAGTGAAGCTTGCACAAGACCGGGGGAAGCATGACTGTTTCGGTTGGCAGTGATAGCGCTGGCGCCTGTTTAGCCATGAATATGAGGCACTTACGCAAAGAGTCAGCCTTGAGTCAGGAGCAGCTGTCGGAACGCTCTGGTGTGCCCCGGAGCACAATAGCGAGCCTCGAAAGAGGCGAGGGAAACCCGACACTGTTGGTTTTGATGGGTATTTCTCAAGGACTTGGGGTGACAATTGCTGATCTGCTTCTACCACGTCACCCGCGTGCCGCTCTTTTTCGCAGTGAGCAACACGGACGCTTGGCATATCCATCGCTCGCAGCCGATGGTCTTCATCCGAACAAAATTGTCGAAACCTTACGGCTCACTCCCGCACAAGCTCGTTACGTTGTGATTGAAGAAATTGTTTTGAACGAAAAAGAGCGAATCCTTTCGAATCCGCATCCCTCAGGGACAGAAGAGTTTTTCTTTCTTGTTGAAGGGGCCTGTGAGGTTGACTTGGGCGGAGAAACCTATCCAGTGGCAACCGGTGATTTGCTCCGCTTCGATGGCAACCAAAACCACATCTATTGCGCTGCACTCGGCGTACCACGTGCGCGTGGCTTTGCCGTTGTCGTGCAAGCCCCGCGTGTTTGATTATCTATTGTAGTTGTAAACGCCTCGTTCGGTTTTGCGGCCCAAATATCCCGCGTCAATGTACTTCTTCAGCAGTGGACAGGGGCGATATTTCGAATCGCCCAAACCATCGTGCAGAACTTTCATAATAGCCAAACAGGTATCCAAACCAATAAAGTCGGCAAGAGCCAGCGGACCCATCGGCTGATTTGTTCCAAGCTTCATACCTGCATCAATGTCCTCTGCTGTCGCAATGCCTTCCATCAGCGTATAAAAGGCTTCATTGATCATTGGCATCAGTATGCGATTGACAATGAAACCTGGATAATCCTGCGAGCAGATAGTCACTTTTCCGGCTTTTTCAGACAGTCCTTTGGTGACTTGATAGGTGTTTTCAGACGTCGCATGCCCACGAATGACCTCGACCAATTGCATCACTGGCACTGGATTCATGAAGTGCATGCCAATGAACTGGCCTGCGCGTTGGGTTGAACTTGCAAGTCGCGTGATGGGCAGGCTGCTTGTATTTGATGCGAGAATTGCATGTGCAGGAAGAATTTCATCGAGCTGCTTGAAAATAGATTTTTTCAAGTCTTCATTTTCGCTCACCGCTTCAATGGCAAAATCGCATTTTGAGAAATCACTCAGGTGAGTGGTTGTTTTGATGCGACCCAAAATCATCGGCGGGTGTTCTGGCAACTTGCCTTTTTCAAACAGCTTGCCCAAGCTTTTGTCGATGGTTGCGACAGCTTTTTTAAGCGACGCCTCGGAGACGTCCATGAGCATCACGTTGAAGCCTGCCTGGGCTAGAACCTGGGCGATTCCATTGCCCATCTGCCCGGCACCTACAACACCCACACACTTGATTTGAGTCGTTTGAGTCAATTCCATAGTCATATGATATCTGCTCCTTCCGATGATTGTGGGTCTTTATCAGGCACCCACACCTTTGTCTCCAATCATCCAGTCCCTCAGCCGAGTGGCATGGCTGCGCTCAAGGAAATAGGGTTTGTGGGTTATTGTCAAACGACGACCCTTATTTGAATACATCGAAAATCGTGTTGAATTGCAGCGTGACTCGGGTTTAGGAATGAGTTCAGAATCGTGCGGGTTCACAGCGACTTTTGGGTCCGCCTGGGAGAGTGACCATGCTTTATCAACAACCCCTGCCTGCCCCTTATCCAACATTGAACGACGACGAGCTCAAGGCGCGCATCGTGCACGCAAAAAATGAACTTGGGAGTCGGGTTGTTATACTAACACATCACTATCAAAGACCAGAAATTGTTGAGATTGGCGACATGCGTGGCGATTCCCTAAAGCTTGCACAGTTCGCAGCGGCTCAAGAAAAAGCGCAGTACATTGTTTATTGCGGCGTACATTTCATGGCGGAAAGTGCTGATATCCTCAAACGAGGCAATCAGGTTGTTGTGCTTCCCGATATGGGCGCGGGCTGTGACATGGCCGACATGGCTGATGCAGATGATGTTGAACTTGCGTGGGATGAACTCGTTTCTATTTTGGGTCATCACAGCATCATGCCTGTCACCTACATCAATTCAACCGCGGCTCTAAAAGCCTTTGTAGGCAAAAAGGGTGGTGTTGTTTGCACAAGTTCTAACGCTGAAAAAATAGTTCACTGGGCACTCCAGCAACGCAAAGCAGTTTTCTTTTTTCCAGATCAGCACCTCGGACGCAACACCTGTAAGCGGCTTGGTTACACCCCTGAAAGCATGGTGCTTTGGAAGCCCGGAATACCCTTAGGCGGACAGTCGCCCGAAAGAATCCGCGATAGTCGAGTTTTCCTATGGGAAGGTCATTGCCCTGTGCATGCCATGTTTACTCTCAAACAAATTCGAGCTCTGCGAGCACAAGATCCACAATTTAAAATTATTACTCATCCCGAATGTCCAATGGAGGTGGTTGATGAGTCGGATGCGGTTGGGTCGACTGAATATATTGTCAATACCATTGCTGCGAGCTCTCCAGGTTCGAAATGGGCAGTTGGCACTGAAATGAATTTGGTGAACCGAATTGCAAAAGAAAATCCTGATAAAACAATCGTGAGTTTGAATCGCTATATGTGTTTGTGTGGCACAATGAATCGAATCGACTTGCAGCACTTGGCATGGGCGATGGATTCGATTGTTGCGGGTCGTCCTGAAAATGTCATTCGTGTGGCGGAACCTCTGCGATCACTTGCGCGCAGTGCGCTCGATCGTATGCTGTCGATGAGCTGAATAAGAATGCGCACAGAGCTTGAATGTTAGGCCTGAGCCGCTGCAGAAATCACGAGGATTCAATTGGATAAAAACGATCCACACACTGCAAACCAGGCCTCGTCCGCAGCGACATCACCAAGTCATGCGCAACAGCGCGATTTATCGCTGGAAGAAATCATTCAATTGGCTAATAAAATTGGCCTCGAATACGTTGATAAGCGGAGAGACGCCGAGCGGCTTGAGCTCTTGCGCACAACCGTACGATCGCGAATCATGAACCGAATTGAAAACGATGCTGGTCCGGATGCAAGCATTCCCGAGGGGCGTTTGAAGCGTTTGGCAGAGGCCGATCCGGAGTATGTTCAGCTTCTCGAACAAATTGCACAAACGCGCGCAGAATCAGAGAAATTACGAATTCGCTACGAGAGCTACCGGAATCTCTTCGACGCCAAGCGGACGATGATTAGTTACAAGAAAACCGAACTCAAGACTCTTTGAGCACTTCGGCTTTATACCGTTCGAGAAAATTGTCTGAGACAGCCCGTCGGAAACTGGGAAGTCCAATAAAATCGACAAACATCGAGGATTCGACAACACGATCATACATGCGTGCACCAATTCTTTCGGGAAGTGATTGTTCCCAGAAAGATTCATTTGCAGGTGCAGAGCGAAAGCCTGACCGCACAGGATCATACGAGAGATCAGGGGGAAGATAGTTGGTTGTCAGGATCGTTATTCGACCTTCGTTGTAGCGGCTGTTGAGAAGGTCGTCGAGTTTCTCAAGCTGCCACGCCTTTTCTGCGCGGCCTTTGCCAAGTTCGTCAATCAACAAAACATCGGCTTCCCGCAGCGGCTTGAGAATCCGCTCTTCTGAGGCGTTTTGTGAGTATGTTTCACGCAGCTGGCTGAGCAAAAACAGAAAATCAACAAATCGAGCGGTGCATCCTGTTTCTTCAACGATCCATTTGAGCGCAGAGCTACCAAGTAATGTCTTGCCTGTTCCAACCGGACCAAAAAGAGTCAAAAAGATTTTCTCGGGAGCGGATTCTTGTCGGTTTAAAAACGGCACAACAGACTCGCAAAAACCCGTCACTCGCTTGCGACAATCATTCAATTTATGTGCAAGCTTGTTATTGTTTGCGAGGTGATTCATCTGCATCGTTTCAAAGGATACGGACCTATACCTACGCGGTAAGTTTATTTGATTCAGCAGATCGGCGCGTATGCGTCCTGTGCGGCATGAACACGCGCCAGGTATAATCTCATCTTTTAAGGTCAACAAATTGAACCGGCGGAGCTGACCGGTGCCCTGGCATTCTTCGCAGCGCGGCTGTGCATCGCATGCGGGGCAGATGGAAAAATCGCATTGCGAGCCGTCGATCTTTAAGTAGATTCCAAGTGGGTGCTGACCACAGACACAATGTGTTGGCGCATGAGTCTGCTCGCCGTTGGCGTCGTTTGATTCAACAAAATGTTGTCTATTGAGCTGACCTCTGTTGGCACCTGGCCCCGATGGTTGAGAGGCTTCGCGTTCGCGCGCCAATTTTTCGAGTTGTTCGAATGTGGCTTCCAGGCTTTGATTTTTTTTGGTTGCCATTGATTCAGACCTCAGTATTCCTGCTTCTCTCGTATCGCACGCCTGACCTGTCGGTCTAGTGCTTTGAGAGATCCGCGAAATCTTCGGTCTTGTCTCTGATATTCCAGACAGATGGTTTCCAGAGCATCGACAAGCAATTGCGGCGGAAGCCCATCGTCAGCCCAATTTTTCAGCACTTCGAGATCGTGTGCTGAAACTGCAAGGCCACGTCCGCGTAACTCAACAAAAGCCGAGAGCACAACATTGTAGTCGCTTAAGTCGACTCCCTTTCGGGGTGTTTCCATGTGTGCTCCCGGATTCAGGTGGGCGCTTGGTTCAGGGGATCATGATGGTCGGCGCCCTGCGCGCCATGCGAAATGACGATGCACACCAAGTTCTTCCTCGATGCGAATGAGGCGGTTGTATTTGGCAATGCGGTCGGTGCGTGAGGCACTTCCTGTTTTGATTTGACCGGCGTTCGTTGCAACTGCCAGGTCGGCGATAAAAGTGTCTTCAGTTTCGCCGCTGCGGTGCGAAATAATCGTTGTGTATCCATTGCGCTTGGCAAGCTCGATTGTTTCAAGCGTCTCACTCACTGAGCCAATTTGGTTGAGCTTGATGAGAATTGAGTTTGCTGTTTGTGTTTCAATTCCGCGTGCCAGAAGTTTTGGATTGGTGACGAAAAGGTCATCGCCAACAAGCTGGGTTTTTTGTCCAAGAACTTCGGTGAGCTTCTTCCAACCTGTCCAATCGTTTTCGTCGAGTCCGTCTTCGATGCTCACAATTGGATATTTTTTGCAGAGTGTCGAGTACATCTCGATCATTTGATCTGAGGTCTTTTGGCTGCCCTCACCTTCCAAATTGTACTTGCCAGAGTTGAAGAATGAGCTTGCCGCAACATCCAGGGCAAAGGAAATTTGTTCGCCGAGCTTGTAGCCGGTCTTTTCGACAGCCTGACACAGCAGTGAAAGCGCTTCTTCATTGTTTGCAAGGTTTGGTGCAAATCCGCCTTCATCACCCACCGCGGTATTCAGACCTTTGTCTTTGAGAACTTTCTTAAGCGTATGGAAGATTTCTACGCCAGCGCGCAGAGCGTGAGAGAAGGTTTGGAAGCCGTGCGGAACCAACATGAACTCTTGAAAGTCGACAGTGTTGTCGGCATGCGCGCCACCATTGATGACGTTCATCAATGGAATAGGCAGTTCGCGAGCGAAGCTTCCGCCGAGGTATTGATAAAGGGGCAGACCAGCTTCGATTGCGGCCGCACGTGCGCAGGCCATTGAGACAGCGAGAATTGCATTTGCGCCAAGCTTTGTTTTGTTTGGAGTGCCATCGATCTCTAGCATGAGGCGGTCGATTGCCAGCTGCTCACCCACTTCAACTTCATCTTCTAGAATGGGAGCAATGTGGTCGTGGACGTTTTGCACAGCTTTCAAGACGCTTTTGCCCAAATATAGAGACATGTCGCCGTCGCGCAATTCGCAGGCCTCATGCTCTCCCGTGCTTGCTCCAGACGGAACGCTCGCAGTTCCGACAACTCCTTCTTCAGTATGGACGTCGACTTCAACGGTGGGGTTGCCGCGGGAATCGAGAATTTGTCGGGCGTTGATGCTTATAATCTTTGACATCTGGGGTCTCCTTTTTGCAATTTGACCAAAGTCCAAAGAGCTCCGAAACGGGCTCAAGCTCCGCACAGTGTTATGCACGCCTCATTTTAAAAATACAAATTTCGCAAGGGGCACTTGACTTTGAAAAACGTCTCTAGTTTATTTTGTCGCAGGCATGTGTAAAAATCCGGATTAATGCTTGGGTTGTAAAAGACCCTCGGTGATTTCTATCGCTCGTTTCTTTTCATGAAAGGATTCGCTCCATGGCAAAGAACACAACTGTCTCTACAAGCCAACTCATTTCTGCTGTTGCTGATAAATTCACTCAGCTCCCTAAGAAAGTGACCAAGGAAGTCATCGCTGATTTCCTCGCCACTGTTGAAGGCGAAGTGGTGAATGGCCGCAAGCTCCGCATCGACAAAGTCGGTATTCTGCAAGTCAAAGACCGCGCAGCTCGTATGGGACGCAACCCTCAAACAGGCGAAGAAATCCGCATTCCGGCCTCCAAGAAGATTGCATTCCGTCCAGCGAAGTCTCTCAAAGAGCAAGTGACTGGCGCTAAGAAGGGCGCTCGCACTACGAAGAAGGCTCCAGCAGCTAAAAAGAAGAAGAAGTAATTAGCTTCTTGTTTAGAGTGAATCTTAAGACATCACTCTAAGTAAACCGCGCACGCAAATGCGCGGTTTTTCTTTTGCTTAAAAGGTCTTTTTGGAGATTGGCACCAGTCGGGAAATCTTTGCCCAGCGGTGCTCAGCTAAGTTGCCGATCCACTCCCGCAAGGAGGTGGTATGGCCTCGAGCCTGCTCCAACGCATTCTGCCGAACCATAAAATACAACACCATATTTTCAAAATGGTGCTGTATTTTGCGCTGTTGGCTTGTGCGGGAATGTTCGCCAACCAGCTCAATCAGCAACGCAAAGCAAAAGATGCAAATGCCACGCGTGAGACTCTGAAGCAGGCAGAAGACGCACGCACCATCGAGAACGTTAAGCTCACATACTATTATTGCCAAGATACTATTCCACCAGAAGAGTTGGACAATTGTATATCAGACAGCAAGTCCCGTAATATTTTAATTCCTTCATTCCGGGCCAGTTTTACAGAAATTCCGGAAATAAAAGGCGAATTATCGACCCCGCAGAAAGCGAACTGGGTGAAGATCATCTACGAACTCAGTCCGGAAGATAAAGCCTGGTTGAGCAATAAGAAGCGGCCCAGGGCAACTCTACTGCTTCCTCGAAATGTTCACATGGAAACTTGGATCAAATACTTCGATACTTTCATTCCGCAATTTGGATTGGGTGCCGATACGACATTTGGATTTTTCTCTCAGGATCTTCTGCAGCTCGAGCGAATTGAGCTTCGGTTGAGACCTTACAAGGGAGTGAGTTTCTTTGGCCCAGCTGATTTTCCGGCAGCACTCGTGCGGCCTGATCGGGTTGAACGCTACGCTGGGCTAACATACATGCAGAAAGAGGCTGCCAATCTCACTCGCCAGTTGCAGTTGGGTTTGCCTGTGGTGCTTGCAGCAATCGCCATTATTCTCGACCACAGTGTGGTGATGTCTTATTTGGCCCTGTACGGTGCCTCGCGTGCCGCACACGATTTTATTGCCTTCAAGACCGACAATGGAATTCCACTGACGGTTTTTGAAGATTATTTGTACCGAGCTACGTGCGGATTCGGCTTTGCATTTTTGGTTTTATTCACAGCAACAATCGTTGGCCTAAATGTTCGACGGATCAAGCTTGCGCATCGTTGGTTGTTTGTTTTGGTCATGGGCACACTTTTCGCATTTGGAAATCAGCTCGACAAAAGTTTTTCAACGACAAGCGATTTGTGGGGTGATTCTTTAGCTATTTCAGCATCATTTTTGGTTATCATTTACGCTGCATACGATTGGATCAAAAACCCACCCACCGCAGAAACAAAAGCGAGTAACCCAGAAACATACAGCCGTCTGAGTGTTGCCTTAGTTGTAACGCGTCTTGCGCTTGTATGTGCGGCCTTTTCCATTCACTGGTGGGTCAATATTTCAGAACTCATTGGCGTTCACTCGGAAGATGCCAATCTAAAAAATCCACTCGACTGGAAACACATGTTGTTGATGCCTTCATTGATGACAGCAGCTCTGTTGGAAGTTGGCTCAACTGCAAAAAAGATGCTGACTTTTGGTCGCGATATGGCAACAAAAGCGCTCATCGAGCAGGAGCTTAACGTTGGGCGGGAAGTTCAGGCGCGTATGCTACCCGCATTGCGCACAACAACTTCCTCCTGGCAATGGCGTGCGATGTACATGCCTGCAGAGGCATTGGCTGGAGACTGGTTTGATATTCGCGAATTGAATTTTGCTGATGGTCGCACACTTCTTGCGGTATGTGTTGCGGATGTAACAGGACATGGCGTGGGTTCTTCACTTGCTACGAGTGTCATCTGCTCACATTGGGGTCTGTGGTGCGAAGGACTCCAAGCCGGAAATTTTCCAGAAACACCAGACATGAAACAAGCTGCATTAAAGCGCGCGCCGTACGCAATTCACATGGGTTTGCAGGCACTCAGGGAAAACGAAAATTGCACTTCTATTTTTGCTCTCCTTGATCCAAGCGGCAGTGACATTACTTTCTGTTCCGCAGGGCATCCGGGAATTCTAGTGATGGGCAATAAGACATTCCGGTATTTCACGACCCAAGGTGAACGTTTGGGAAGCGATGTTTTAGGTGAAACAACTTGGAACGCAAAAACAGAAGTGCTGTCCGGCGATGAGCTTGTTGTTCTGTATTCCGATGGGGTTGTTCCGCTGCGTGCCACGGTTTCAAGCTGGGCAGCCCAGCTGAAGCGCAAAGTGACCTCTGGTACTGCGGCTGCTCCCGAGCTGTTGCTCGTTAATCAATTGAGAGCCAACAAACATGGGTTTGTTGATGCTCCCGAACTTAAAGACGACATGACTTTGGTGATGATTCGAAGAAAGTCAAAGGGTCAGGCCCCGACCCAGGAGCCATCACCACAGGGCGAGCAAGGTGGGTCACCATCCGCCGACAATCGCTCAACACAAATTCCTCAATCGGCCTGATTTTTCGACTCATTTCTCCACAGACTTGCTTGCCATAGAGCCACCACGCTAATCTCCTCCTCAAGTCGGCTTGAATCGAGGAATGTAGCGATGTCGAAAACAAAGCCAATGTTGGCCTTTCTAGAAGAGGCATGGCTCAAGCAGCTTTACGTGGAATTTGATTCCATCTGTTTTCAGCACCGCATTAAGCTGCGCAAGCCTCTTATCGAAGTTCGCGAGATGAAGAGCCAGTGGGGTCAATGGGACCCGCTCACGCGCACCATCAGCATCAGTCGTCTGCTCATTCAGTCGCACAGTTGGCAACACGTTTTGGGAGTTCTTAAACACGAGCTTGCACATATGTTTGTCAGTGAAGTGTTGCAGGGAGATGCGAGCCACGGCGCTGAATTTCAGAAAGCTTGCGAACTGCTTGGCCTTGAAGAAGAGTATCGTGGTTCAGGTCTTGATCTTGGTGAGCCTTTGCGTACCTGGCAAGACGGTGTGCAGGTTCCAGAGGAAGACGCTGTCATTTTGCGTAAAGTTGAAAAGCTTCTGGCGATGGCTGAGTCAACAAATGAAAATGAAGCTTTTTTAGCTATGGCGCGTGTGCAAGAACTTATTCATAAATACAATCTTGAAAGAGTTCTGCAGAAGCGCAAGAATCGCTACGTTTCTTTAATTGTTAATCACCGCAAACAAAAAGTTGATCGCCTGCAACGGATGATCGCCGGTATTCTCACTGGGTATTATTTTGTCGACATTGTGTTCTCTGATCTATATGATGCTCAAGAAAATTCAGTCCATAAAACCATGGAGGTCTTGGGCACTGAACAAAATGTTCTGATGGCCGAATATGTCTACGGCTTTTTAAGACAACAATCTGAATCGCTGTGGACCAGCTATCGAAGCACCCACGCCCTAAAAGGCTCAGCTCCCAAGATGTCGTTTCAGACGGGAGTCATTGCTGGATTTAAACGCAAACTCGATTCCCTTGAAAAAACACGTATCAAAGGCGCAAGCCAAGTGCCTCGCAACACGACTAACCAAGACACTTCCTCCACTGCCGAAACTTCACTTGTGAAGTTCAACGACCCAGACCTCAAGAAGTTTGTTCATTCAAGGTTCCCGCGCTTGACCTCGGTGAGTTCGGGAGGCCGGGTTCTGGGCGAGCATTTTGATCGCGGTAAGTTGCAGGGCGAACGTCTGGTGATTCACCGCGGAATTTCCAGCAAGGGCGGCTCGTCGGGCACGTTGCTTGGCCCCGGACGCAGTTCATAAGTCCAAACGTGGGATTGCACGGGCGACAATTTTCAGGATAAACCAGTGTCCGGGGTTGTCGCCGTAGCTCAGCTGGATAGAGCAGTTGTTTCCTAAACAACAGGTCGCATGTTCAAGTCATGCCGGTGACGCCATCATTCATCCCACTGCGCCATCTCTGCGGACGAAGCAGTGGCTTCAACCCTGACGATTGCCCTGAATGAATAATCTCGCTCAAAATAGCCGCGGCTTCGAATCCTGCCGACCAACCGCAGCCAAGCCAACCCGTTGCGGAAAGAACTCGCCCTTGTCTGCCAAGTTCGCCTAACATCGGCAATTCGTCGCAGGGCAGACAATCCACACCAAAACCGATGTGTTTCAGTTTTATTTCGATTTTTTTGTCAGCTGCAAAATCTTTTTCGGAAATGAAGGGGGCGACTTTGGGAATAAGATTTTTTTTGAGCCAGGTTTCGATCTGAATTTTGAGCAGCTCATCAGGAATGTTCTGACTCAGGTCAACTCCCGCACCAGCCTGCGGAAGTAAGAAGCGTGGACCCGTCATTTTCAACACCCAGCTGCATGCGCCTGTTGAATTTTTTTCTGGAATAAAAACACATGCCACGTGTCCACTTGAGGTGCGCAGTGCAAGTGGTTGTTTGTCATTGCTTGCAGGCAAGTTGGTAGACCAGATGCTCAGAATATCGCTCATTGGAATGAGCATCTGAGTTAACCAAGGTTCAAGCTGAGGAATTCTATGGCCAGTCGCAACTATCACCATTTCACTTGTGAAAGAGCTGCCATCAGCGCATAAAATTCGACATCCATCGATTGAATCTTCGAGTGTTGTCACCGTCCCCTGCACAGTGGTTAGGTAAGAACTTTGATTTGATTTCAGGAACGATTTTCCTTCAGAAGTCAGCACCCATGCATTTGCTTTTTCGGTGAAGATCTGTTGATTATTTTCTTCACTTTCAGCAAGTCCAAGATGATTTTTTGCCGCTTTTTGCAATTCAACTAACTCGTGTGGTTCTAAGGCAATTCTTAAAGTGCGAGCTTCTCTGACGCTGCTTGTGCCCAACAAATCAGGCGCTCTTGAGCGACCTCGCAGACAGAAATCTTGCAGAAAATTTGCCATGTCTGGGCCGTGCGCAACCACGGCGCGTGTGGGCGGATCATTCAGGCTGGGCCAAAAAACTCCCAGACCTCTGTGCATCCATTCGGGAGCTGCGTGCGCTGTTTCGGAATCAATGAGGCAGGTGCGGATCGATTTTTTTGTCAGAAAATGGGAGCAGGCCCAACCCAACGGCCCAGCTCCTATCACCACCACTTCAAATGCGTTATTTTTCTTCGAGTGGCCTTTCACAAACAATCCCCGACCAATGCCCCAATGTCACGACTTTCTTCACAACTGAGCCATGGTTTACGACCAATGCGCAAAAGTCGTCGATCTCAGTATTGAGGATTCCAGAGACTATGATGGTTCCGCCTGGGCGGGTGTGTCCAACGATGTCGCCAAAAATTTTTGTTAGCGGACGAAGTTGGATATTTGCGAAGACAAGATCAAAATCTTTTTCTCGAATGTCAGCAATATCTGTGCTGACAAAGCGAGCGTTGTGAATGTTGTTGTCGCGGGCATTGACCTGGGCAATGTGCACACTGCTTTCGTCAATGTCGCAGCCTAAAATATTTATACTTCCAAGCTGTGCGGCTGCGATTGCGAGTATTCCTGAACCTGTGCCGACATCAAAAACACTGGTTGGAACTCCCTTGAATTCAAGCAGCAGCTCGAGGCAAAGCCGTGTCGTTTCATGTTGCCCGGTGCCAAATGCCATTCCAGGATCGATAATGATTTTGTTTGGCTGAGCGAATGCGTCTGGATTTTCCCACGGAGGCAGAATTGCAAAGACTCCGCCAACATCAATGGGCTTAAACGACGCCTTCCAGGATTCGCGCCAGTTTTGATCGGCAATCGGTTGTAAAATGAAGTTTTCAGTGGTGAGCTCAAGCTGTCTTTGTTTGGCTTCGACAAGCAGATTTTGGCGCAGACTTTCGAGGTGAGCGAGGTCTTCACTGTAGAGAATAACCGGCACTTGACGCACGAGCTCGCCATAGTAATCGCGGGTTAAATGCTCATAGTCATATTCAAATTCAACATCGCAATCGAGAGCACCTTCGACAAAATTATGCTCGTCAAACTCATGCAGGATATCAATGAGTGCATCTTTATTTTTGTCTTCAACGTGGATGCGAAGCTCATAACAGGTCGGATGAGTCATGGAGGGGCCTCTTCTTAAGTCAGACGATCCTCCATGGTGCGGAGGAGCTGAGCCGCCTTGGCGTAGTTGGGTTCACGCGCCAAAGCAAGCTGTGCATACTGGCGCGCTTCAGCGAACCGTCCCCACTTCGCATAAGCAAGGCCAATATTGAAGAGAATTTGATGACGATTGGTATTTGTTGGCAAAACCATTTGAGCCTTTTTATAGTGCTCAATTGATTCCTCGTAGCGACCCGCTCTAACGAGCTGAATTCCGTATGCATTCAGATACGAGGCGACTTTGTTCACATCACCACAATGTTCCAAAAGAAGCTTCGCCGCTTCATAATCCCCAAGTGCGAGCTTGACCCGAGCGAGGTCCTCACGTGCCTGCATGGAATGCTCGTCTAAACTTAAAGCTTTTGAGAAAGCCTTGTCGGCGCGCTCGAGTTCTCCCAATGCCAAGTGGCATTCAGCGATTTTTGCTTGTCGGCCGGGGTGACGAGGGTTGTTGAGCTTGAGCTTTTCTAGCAAACCCAGAGCCTCTTGCAGCTGGCCGCGTTCGATAAAGAGGTCTGCGAGTCCCTGCAGTGCTCTCAAATAGTTGGGGTTTTTGTCGATCGACCTGCGAAGCCAGCTCTCTACCGCACTGAGATCGTTGTCCAAGTAGGCGCGCCGAGCCATCAATTCGCAATAGCGGGCTGTATCGCCAAGGTTTTTTAAAAGGTCATCCGAGGCGAGCATTTTTTCCTCGTCACTCGTCCGAGACCAGGCCGTCATGCTCCGTTCGAAGCGTCGCACGCTTCGCTCTGCAGGATTCCCACCGTCGTCATCTTCGAGTTGAATCAAGCGTTCCAATCTCTTCGCAAATTTAACGCAATCCTGAGCCCATTCACTTTTTTGTGGGTTCATCGGTTGAACGCAGCCAACGCCAAATTCGCCCAAGAAGGTGACTTCTTCACGCGCGAGCGCTTTTGCAAGCACGGCAGTGCGGCGAAGGAGCGGATCACCGAATTGAGTTGAAATTTCGAAGACAAGTCCCTCGCAACTGCGGTGAGTCGGGCTTTTTTCCTCAAGCAGGGTTTTCCAGTCCTGCAATGGGTTATTCTCCCAAAGCAGAACAACTGCACTGACATCATGCAAGCTTGCATCTGGCGCGCCCACGCGCAGGGTTCCACATCGCCCGATTTCTGCCTGCGGAAAAACCTGACTTAAGGCGGCAAGCATCAACGGCATGCGTTCCTGATCGTCGCCAACAAGCAACAATTTGGCGTGAGATTTTGAGGGTTTCATGAGTGGCTCCTCTAAACTTATGATACCCTCAAGTGTTATCGGACGATTTTAGAGCAGCATGAGTCTGTTGCAGATTGGAGTGTCAGAGTTATGGAAATATCTGACCACACAAAAACTCAGTGTCTTGTAGTCGGAGCCGGAGCCCTTGGGCTGCTGCTTGCCTATGTGCTTGAGAATTCAAGCGCAGGACGCCAGGGGCGCTTAGCCGTTCGTGTGAACAATCGTTCCCCATTGGCAGAAACTGTTGAGTTCAACCTTGGTTTGCTCGGTCGGAAAAATTTTCGCTCTTCCGTCGATACTGCAGAGCCAGAGGAATGGCTCAATTCATGCGACACACACTCTTTGCCAACGGTGGTTTTTCTCTGCACGCCGCCAGAGTTGACCCAAGACATTTTTTTTCAATGGCTCAGCGCGTTCGCAAGTCGTTTCCCGCAACGTGAAGTGCAATTCGTTTTCTGTAACAATGGTATATTAACTCCTCAGACTCTGGCTGCAATAGCTTTAAAGCAGGCTCAGCAGGTAAATCTTTCGTTTATTCGAGCACTCTTTTTCGTCGGCAGTTTACGGAGCAAAGAGGCAAAAAAAGTTGAAGTCCAATGGACAGGTGGGCGGCGGGTGATTTGGGATTTTCTTTCTCATGGCTCTCAGCATGCCTTTGAATTGATGCAAAATTGGTTGGGTAAAGACTTTGCTGCGGAATCAACTCAAGTTGATCAATTGGGTTTTATGGAATGGCAACATGAGGGCGAAATTACAAGGATTGAACGCGAAAAGTTTTTCACAAACTTCATGCTCGCTGCTGGAATAGGTCCAAATCTAGCAAAAAACAAAACCTTGTCTCAGGTTATTTCAGAACGTGAAGTTGCAGAATTGGCAGAGCAGTTTGCTGACCTATGGCAAGCACATAGAATTGAACGCGATGCATTAATACAAATGTTAAGGACAACTGTGAATGCAACCAGCGAGAATATAAATTCGTTGAGTTACTCCGGTGCGTTTGGGAATTCAGCAACTATGGCGTGGTTTCTATCGACACTGACTGAAGACATCCGCCATTCAACGCGGGCGGAAAAACATTTGCAACTGACGCAATTTCTGAATTCCGTGCGGTTGAAATGGGGGATGCCAAATGAGCACTGAGCCTTCTCCAAGCGAAGCTGGGGTTACCTATAAGCCGCCGTTTCTCACGTTTGTACTCATTGCAGTCAACACACTTATTTATGCAATGATTCAGTTTCAGGGCGGCCCAACCTATGAAAATTTGGTTAAATATGGCGCAAAGGAAAATGGGCTTATTGCAGAAGGAGAATTCGGGCGGCTCTTTTTTCCGATGTTTTTGCATGCAAGTCCTGCGCATATTTTATTCAATATGTTTGCGCTTTATCAGTTTGGCCGAGTTTTTGAGGTTCTTGCTGGCGCGCGAAATTTGTTTGTCACATACGTCTTGGGTGGCCTGCTTGGCAATGCAATGAGCTTTGCTCTCAGCAAATCGCTTTCAGTGGGAGCGTCTAGCAGTCTGTTCGCGCTTTTGTTTGCGCTCTATGTTTTCGAACGCTATCAGCAAAAAATTAATCTTGAGACGACAGGAATAAAAACGCGAACAGCGCTCGGGCCTGTGATTGCTATCAATGCAGTGATCACCTTTGTCATTCCGAATATCGATTGGGCTTCGCATCTGGGTGGGGGCATTGCCGGAGTCTTAATTGGGACCGGACTTATTATGAAGCACAAAATCAATGTGCGCATGATGAGTATGGTCAAATATTGGCGCGTTGATCCGGCCACATTGCAGCTGCGATTTTACCAACGCGAAGGTTTTTACCTGGGAGTTGTAGCTGCGCTCGTTCTGCTCTCATTGATCAAAGTTCCACAGGTCAGTTTTGCGGATCGTGTTTTTGGTCTTGGTGTCTTGGATGCAAGTCGAAGCTCAATGGAAGGCCACGCAGACGATGAATTAACCGCCTATAGGTCGTCGTTTGATGACCCGACATCTCCCGCTAACCCGGAAACGTTGCTTCAGCTCTCTCTTTCACACCTTCTTGCTGGGCGATACGATGCCGCAGTTCCTGTTTTGAGCGCACTGCGGCGGTTAAATCAACATGGTCTTGGCAGCGCGGAATTCGCATCCAAGTCAACATTAGCGCTGCTCGAGCAAGCAAGTGAATCGGCGTTGTCGCGTCGTCCTCTTGACAGCTCTTTGGTAAAATTGTTGACCGGCGAAGAGCATGCGGTCGCGGCAGATCTATCGCACTGTCAAAAGGCAGCTGACTACGTGCATGGTTTAGGTTTCTACGCAATTTCTGGCCTTCTTTACGAATGCGCATTTTTTCTTGATGTCGGTAACAAAGAGCTTGCACGCGCGGGGATAGCGGACCTTTGGCTTGAGTCTCGCCGCTGCGAGGAACAACCAATTTCCCCGCCACATGATGAAAATGTTAACCCCTATCAGTGGACTCGCAGCCAGCGCAATGCGTGTTTGCTTGAACTCGATGTCTTCCGCTCACAACTCTTGCGTCTTGAGCGGCAAGGACGCTTGGATGTGCATGGAACGCCCGTCGATGATGCTGCGACAAATTTAGGACCTCAACGGTGAATTCGAAGATTCTAAATCGCTGCATAAATGGTATTTGTAGGTTGTCATTCTGCCTGACGGTAGTGATTTTAGTGATCCTGTCGGGTTGCGGAAAGCAATCCATTGACACACAAATAAAAGCCAAAGTTGCAGAAAAAGATATTCGTCTTCCAACCGCTCAAAACATTCAAGATTGGTGGAGCAGTTGGGACAAAAAGAGTTTTATTATTGGTGCCGTTGAGTCGTCAGAGCTCATTCCTGAAAGTGCAGTTGCACAAATAAAAAAATCCATGGTGCATGCACTCGTTGCTGATTTATCGAGTCAGAGCAGTCTTCCGATTGCTCATCTCCAGTCAATCGAAGGTCAGCTTGTGCAAGGTCTTCGTCTTGAAAGACAAAGTCTCATCAATGATGCAGAAATTGAGAAAAATCCTGTTGGGTTTGACACGCCCCAGCAGGATGAATCGCAGCTAAAAATAACTGCCTATTTCTTGTCACTCGAAAATATTCAATCAATTTTTCGCCTGGCAGCTGGAGCGGGTCTTGCACGCGCAGTTGATGTTATGCCTTCGCTTGAAAACATGACTCACGTGGCTCGTCTGATGAGCGTTATAGGGCGCAGTTGGTCGGTTGCGTGGGTTGAGCCTAGCTTACTCGGATATTTGCCGAAAATTCCGCGCTCTGGTCAAGATTCTCCACTCGAATTAGCACCCGAGTTCAAATACAACACGTCGATTGTCTCTGTTCTTAAACGGGTTCGTGCTGACAGCGCATATTCTTTTGTCGAGAAGTCGAAGCAAGCTTTGTCGTCTGTTACCGTTGCAGTGCTGGACACTGGCGTGGATGTTTCTCATCCCGAGCTCAAAGACCAGATGTTCATAAACCCGAACGAGAAGTCGGATGGTATCGACAACGACAATAATTGTTTTGTGGATGACATCCATGGAATTGATGCAACATTTGAATGCGGCCGCGATGATGGCGTTGCTCCGCAGCCCGGATTTGCCGACCTCGGAGGCCCGGGAAAGGCATGTCCGCGGGTTAGAATAGATGACGAGCTGTCGGCAAACTGTGGGCATGGCAGTCACGTTGCAGGCATTGTCGCTGCGAAACATGGTGGTGATCTGAGCACGCTAGGGATCTGTCCAAGTTGCAAAATCCTCTCAGTGCGCGTTGCAGAACGTTGTCTGCAGCCGGATACCAATCAGGCCGGAGAATGCCGACGTCCAACTGCAGCCTATGATCCGCTCACCTCGTATGAAGTGGATGGCGGAATTTCTGATACGTCTCAAGTGCGCGCGCTGACTTATCTCTACAATTTGCGAGCCCCCGATAATCCGAGCCGACTCTTGGTCAATGTGGTGAATTTGAGTCTTGGTAAATACTTTGCTTCGCGAACAATGAGCTACATCATTCGGAACCTTCAAAGAAAAAATATCATTGTTGTTGCAGCTGCTGGTAATGACGGCACCGAAACGCCAAGTTATCCGGCCGCATACGACAGCGTTGTTGCTGTTTGCGCCACCAGTGAAGATTACGCAAATGGGGCATATGGCCGTGCACCATTCAGCAATTTTGGTGACTGGGTTGATGTCTGTGCTCCGGGAACTGACATCGTTTCCACGATCCCTGGAAAAACATTCGACGGTGGTGGCCTGTTTGTCGACAAAAGCGGAACAAGCCAAGCAACTCCGTTTGTCGCGGGTGCACTTGGATATCTTTTATCCTATTACGGCAACAATAAAAGTGCAGCACAGATTGTTGAACTTCTAAAGGGCAGTGCCGACTCAGAGAGCCTATATAACGCTCCCAACAATCGTGTTCCTGGAACGGGTGAGCGTCTGTATCGAGCCTGTTACACAGATACTTCGAATTGTGACAATCTTTTGGGCGCTGGCTTTATCGATTTAGATGCCGCTGTTCAAGGAAAAAAGCAAAGCAAGACCAACTTCAATTTTATGAGCAATCAACCTGGTGGATGTGTTGTTGGGAGCATTGGCCAGGTACATTCTCTGAAAGTTCAAGTTGGCTATTTTCTATCTGGTATGCCTTTCGTGTTGATGATCGGTTTGCTGCTCATGCGTTTTGCGCAAGCACAGCGAAATATCAGGAGCCGTAGGGAGAAGAGTTGTAAATGATGAAAAGCATCTACCGCATTTTCACGCTTGGTCTCATTTTAATGCCATTTATTTATTCCTGTGGAAGCAAGATTTCGCAGTACGACGTTGATCAAAAGGTCAAGGGAGTCACATGGCCTACACTTGAAAATGCCTCTGGTTGGAAAAAACTCTGGGATGGTCGTTCTTGGATTGTTGCTTTATCTCGTGCTCATCAACCTCTTAAAAGCAACAATTTCTTTCGCAAACAGTTGGCTCTTTCATTTGTGAACGCAATGAAATCAGCAGATGCCAACTTGGTTCTCGATAGTTTGCAAGATCAGGTCTCCGAGCTTTTGCGAACTCATGTATTGAGCATCGGCAATTTTGAGAAAACGCTGAGCTCGGGTGCTGCACCCTTGCCGATTTTTGGTTTTGCTCGTGTCGAATTCAAAGGTGGAATGAGCGCATTTGAAAATCTGCTGAGCCGCAGTACTTTGCTGGCGAATCAGATCAGTGAAATCGATGGTCGCGATAGCAAAGATCAGTTTCTTTTGCGGATGATGTGGAGCACTCTTGAAGCCACGCCCGGAATTGAATTTGCCGAACCCGATCTTGAAAGTGAGCTACAGCAGGCCGGCTCGGCAGTTGAGACAGCCATGAAAAACCAGCCAAATCTGGCTAATTTGGGTCTTGCAGAGATTGTTCCGCAAATGCTCAAAAGTGGTCAGTCACTTGTTGCTGTCATCGATACAGGAGTCGACAGTGGTTTTGATGCTGCAGGTCAAGCGCTTGCAGGTCGCATCTACCGGAATCCGGGCGAAGACCCTGCGAAGGGTAAAAAGAACGAAGTTGACGATGATGGCAATGGCTGGGTTGATGATTATATGGGTGTTAATGCGACCGTTGCAAAAGGCTCCGTTGACTTAAGTCCGGCACCTATTCCAGGTTCAAATGACGTCGGAGGACCAGGCGTCGCGTGCGACTCAGCTTCTGATAAGAATGCCTCGAGCTGTGGACATGGCACTCACGTCGCTGGAATTATTGCTGGCGGCGCCGCTGATGGCTCGCAGTTCGTTGGTGTGTGTCCGTACAACTGCCAAATTCTTCCCATTCGCGCGGCAAGACGCTGCTTTGGGCCAAAAAATGTCAAAGTTACATCGTGTCAGCAAGCTGAATTTGAGACTTCATTCAACCCTGCCACTCAACGTGAATTTGATGGCGGCATCACCGATTCAGCGCAGCTGCAGGCACTTGCATATGTCTTGGATCTCACCTCGGCATCGAATCCCAATCTGCTTGCAACCAATGTGGTGAATTTGAGTATTGGTAAATATTTTTCGAGCCGATCTCTGTCTCTAATCTCAAGGCGTCTCATACAGAACGACGTTTTAATGGTGGCTGCGGCAGGAAATCAGAATGTCGAGATTCCCATGTTCCCTGCTGCGTATCGGGATGTTGTTGCTGTCTGTGCGACAAGCTCTGATCCCGCTGGTTCAGGAAGCGAGCCAACCGGAAGCAGCGATCCCAGCAAAGGCAGCGCGCCCTCACGCGGGGCTCGTCAGAAGGCTCGGTTTAGTAATTTTGGTGATTGGGTTGATATCTGCGCGCCTGGTGCAAATATCGCGTCGTCTGTGCCAGGTGGTGGTACGGATATCAAGAGTGGAACAAGCCAAGCTGCGCCTCACGTCGCAGGTGTTGCCGGCCTCCTCAAGGCCTTGAGTCCGAGTCTGAGCGGGGCCGATATTCGCGAAATTCTGATTAAATATGCGAATTTTGATTTTTTGTATGGACCTTTGCCGAACGGACAACTTGCCAATGCTGATTTCGCATACGCGCCATATCAAGATGCAAAGGTCTATTTACTTGGCAGTGGCTTCCTCAGCGCAATCCATTCTTACTATGCCATTTTTGAGCCGGCTAAGGCGCGCGAATACGTGAGTCAGGCATCATCGGCAATCGATTCTGGCGACACCAGTCAGGTGACATCGGGATGTGTGGTTTCAAGTTTGTCGGCAAATTCAGAGCTTAAAGGCTTAGAGATCACAACGAGCTTGCCGGTTTTGCTTGGCGCCGCGCTACTGATTTTGCGGTTGCAGCGCTTGTATCTGGGGAAATTTAAAAGGCCCGGCTTGTGCGCCGAGCCTCGAGAGAACCCTACTTATCAAGCATAAGAGTTAGCTTGCCTGAGCAAAGCCTCTGACTGGTTTGTGATGGTCATAGCG
>RGDM01000034.1 GCA_009918675.1 bacterium | reverse complement strand
AGAGTTGATCATTTTCACCCGTGGAGGCGACGCAAAACTGGCTTATGAAGTGACACTCAAAGGTCTTCTGAACGATTCAATTCCAATCCAACGACAGATCTTTGTAGACGCAGGGAATCTTGCAATTCTTGAAAATTGGGAACTTCCCTACAGCCCGAAGAATGCCGGCGACAGGAAATTTTCAGGCAATATACCATTCGAGCGGGTGATTGCCGAAAAGAGAGCTGATATCGCATACGCAACAGCTCATTTCCGATCGACCGGCGAGTCTGGCGGACTCAATGAAGCAAGCAAAGAGATCTTTGCATCGCTGTTCGAGCAAGACGTCAGTGCGCGCAAAGATTCAAACAAAGGTTCGATGAGTGCTCTTGCATTCGGTGCGACGGGTCTGAGCAAAGAGTACCGAGCAATGCACAATCCTGCGTTAGATGGCAGCTCACCAAACTGCTACAGTTCAGCCCTAAATTCACTGAGCACGCTTCAGGCTTCGGGTGTCGCTCGGCATTTCTTTTACTTGCTCGCCGAAGGTTCTCAACCCGCAAGCCCACTGCCTCACTCACCCACGTGCAATTTCAGCTCACTCAGCGGCATAGGTCGCAACAAAGCGGCAAGGATTTGGTATCGGGCCGTCACAGTCTATATGACCTCAACCACCAATTATCTCCAGGCTGCGGATGCAACGTTTAAAGCAGCGACCGACATTTTTGGTTTATCCTCAACCGAAGCCAATGCCGTAGTTGCGACTTGGGCGGCAGTCTCGGTGACAACTCCCACTCTTGTTTTAGCAGCAGCCCCAACTCCAGGCATGCCTTCGCAGGCCATTGCAGCATCCGAAGGCGAGACGCCTCAAGAGATCACAACGTCAACGCACTCTGCAGAAACAGATTGCAAGAAGGGCGCTCGTGGAACAGTTTCAACCAATGGATATACGAAGGTCAGCATTGGTCCGTATCACGGAGTGAACTGGCTTTGGAGCGAACTCGAGCAGAGGTGCATCGAAGGAACACCCTTTAGCAATGGCGGCTCAACTCGATTTTTCCTTGAATTGCGCTCAGCCTACGTTGTCTCAACACGAGTGAATGGCGATTGTGGATTGCGACAATTTGTTGTTCGGCAGGTGTTCGCCGATGGACACACCGAAGACACCCTTTTGATAGATTCAGAACCTGGCGTGAAAAGTTTCAATCCACCTGCGGTAATTTTAGAGTCGCAGTCTACGCCCTCTCTTCCTGCAGGCGGATGCCCCTGAGAGCAAAGGCTTTGAAACTCGCAAATTCTTGTGCAGTCTTTGTTTGGAGCACTTTCGCCAAAGTCATTAACGCTGCAGAATATTATTTTCGAATTGATGGACTTGCGCTGAGCAAAATGAAGCCCAAGCTTTTCGCCGACACCTGCGCGGAGAAGTTCTGAAAATACTTTGGCAGGGCGCTTAATCTTTGACAATAAACTGCACTTCGTTGCGCCGCAGGAAGGGCAACGACCAAGGTGCATTAAAGCGCGCGTAAATAGCAGCACCTTCGTGGGTTAGATTTTTGCTTTTGATCCATTGCAACAATTCTTGTTCGCGACGATCGAAATTTTCAACTGACCAAGATCCGCTGAATTGAATCACCGCGCGCTTTGAGGCAGCCATTTCCATCAGTGTCACTTTTGCATTGTTTGGCTTTGGAAGAGTCGCCATTGAATATTCAGAAGGCATGAAGAATGCGAGCGTCCACTGCGCCTCCTCAGCAGACTTCTTTTCTTCATTGCTTTGTTTTTGCTGCATTACAGGAGCAGTCATGGAAATTTTCTGTGACCCTGCACCTGCAATTTCTGAAGATTGAGTCTGCGCAGACTGCGATACCGGTGCTGTCATTTGAATTTTCTGACTCGTGGTGTTGTTGCCAAAAATATAATCCGCAACCAGGCGAAATCCTGCCCGCGCGGCTTGTTCACGTTCACCTGTGACAAGCACTTGCGCGACAACCATCGGCTGATATTCGCGCAATTCAAAGTCACGTTCGCTTATGACAACTTTATATTTTGGAGTTTCCAAAGCCATGGCATTTCCTTCTGAAAAAATCGCAAACAGCACCCATGCCAGCAATCCACTCCAGCGGACGACACTTCGAAGGAATCGAATGTTGCCTTTGAAAATTTGACAGTCTTTGTTGTTCACAATGTATTATCTCTTTCTCCAAGGAGGGCCCGTAAATGTCTTTAAACCGTTCCGATGTCATTGATTACCGCATTGAAGGCGACGAAATGCAAGCAGTTGTTGTCACCTTGGATCCGTCTGAAGTTGTCATAGCAGAAGCAGGCATGATGCTCTACATGACCGACGGCATTGCCATGCAAACCTCGATGAGCATGGACAAGAACAAAGGTTTTTTAGGGAATCTTATGAAAGCCGCAGGGCGCATGCTGACAGGTGAAAGCTTCTTTATAACCAACTTCGAAAACACAGGCGGCCAGCGTGCCGATGTTGCCTTCGCTGCTCCTTACCCCGGAAAAATTGTTCCTCTCGATCTGTCGACATATCAGGGCGGATTCATCGCGCAAAAAGATAGTTTCCTTTGTGCCGCTCGGGGAACCGATGTCTCCATTCACTTCAACCGCAAAATCGGTTCGGGCCTTTTTGGGGGCGAAGGTTTTATTCTGGAAAAGCTCTCAGGCGACGGCCTTGCTTTTATCCATGCAGGCGGAACCATTCTCGAACGCAAGCTTGAGCCCGGACAAACCCTGCGCGTGGATACGGGTTGTGTGGTTGGATTTGAGTCGAGCGTCGACTTCGACATTCAATTCGTAGGCGGTTTTAAGAATGCTTTGTTTGGCGGAGAGGGTCTTTGGTTTGCCACCCTGCGCGGACCAGGCCGTGTCTTTTTGCAAACACTCCCCTTCGCTCGTCTTGCCAATCGAATCGCATCCGTTGTTGCAACCGGTCAGAGTGCCGAACAAACCAGCGGCGGCTTGCTTGGCAGCTTGATGGGAGACCATGACTAAGCAAAGCAAAATCGTTCTCGGCGCTTTTGTTTTTCTTTGTGCTGGTTGCGACTCCCTGGCACGGATGAAGTCGTCTGCAACTGAAAAGGTTGTCGATTTTATTCCTCGACAGGTCGATCAAAAATTAGGGCAGGTGGGGCGCATGCAGGCCCCTCTTTCCACCGACTCAATTCCTGCTGAAGCAGACAAACACCTCGCCTCACTCGTTGAACCACTTTTACTTGCAGCTGCTTTGCCGGAACTCAAGCCGCAATTTAGAATCACTCAATTGTCGCTTCCAAACGCTTTTGCGTTTCCCGATGGCAGCATTTTCTTTACAAGCAAACTGATTGAAATTGCAGAAACGCCAGAGGAGATTCTCTCTGTTGCCGGGCACGAGCTTGCGCACGTTGCGCGCAGGCATTCCATGCAACAAATTGTCTCGCAAGCCGGCGTAAGCGTGATTCTTAATTTTTTTGTTGGCGATTTAGGCACCCTCGCCGACCTGTTGTCATCGGGTAGCGCGTTGCTGAATTTAAAGTTCTCGCGCGATCACGAACGTGAGGCGGATGCCTTGAGCGTCCAATATCTTGCCAAAGCACAGCTCCCCACCAAAGGTGCGGCGATGTTTTTCGAACGGATGAAAAAATTTCAAGAAAAAACCGTTGGCGACGCGGGCAACAGTTCGCTCTTTTCATTTATTTCAACCCACCCCGCAACAGACGAACGGCTTGCATGGGCAAAAAGTTTATCAGAGGTTCCCAATGCACGTCTCTCAGCGCAGCAAAAAACCGCCTTTAATAAATTGAAAGCTACACTTTCAGCCAGGACCCAGGAACAAAAGTGAACGATTTGTTGCCTTGCTTTCATTTCCAAATCTCAACAGCGCTCGGAGACATGATTGGCGTCTGTAACCAAGATTCTCTTGTTACGCTTTGTTTCGCAGACGAGATAAAAGTCATTGAAAGAATTTTGGCTCACACGACTCACACCGCGCGGTGGCTCAGGCCATCGCACGAAATCCAATCTTAATTTTGATTCCCTGTCATCGGGTGATTGGTGCAAGCCAGAACACGGGTGGATACTCGGGCGGATTATTAAAAAAGAAAGCTTTATTAGAGCTGGAAGGAAATTAAGACAAACAAAAAAGCTGATACGATAACGTTCACACCTGTGATATTCTCAGTGCTCAATTCCAACCTCATTCCATTTTTATAAAGACGATGTAACTTGGTGGAATGCAGAACGAACATCAACAGGTGCATCGAGCGTTTCGAGGCTCTCGTACATAAGACCCAAAATAACACCCAACTGAACAAATTCACCCTTGAGATTCTTTTTCTCTGTTTTGCACTTCATAAATATTTCATGAAAGGTTTTGATGAAGTGCGACATGGTAAAGCGCACCGCTGTTTGATCGCCTTCGCCAAAATGTTCAATAAAGACGTCATAGGCCCAATCAAGTCCCAAGTTCCGCAACGCAGACATCATTTGCTCGGATTTCCCACCATAATATCCAGCATACAACTCGCTCATCGACTTGATAAATGCGTCTGAAAAAACTCCCATGAGCGGAGCCGGACTCCAGACAAGATTGTTGCCGTTTAAAGAAAAGCGACTCAGACGCAGATCCAATAAGAGTGTTCCACCGGCAAAAATTTGTCCGAAGTAGATCTTCACAATCTGTTCTGCAAGCCATCGGCGTGTCTGCTCATCGGCATTTTTAAAGGCATGAGCTGCAGGGCGCTCGGCCAAATCTCCGCTCACAACCTTCACATGAGCAAGACCGTGCTGGAATTTGCTCGACATGTCGACAACCGCGTTGTGAAAGAGCTCTCGGTTTTGCGTTCGTTTTGCCATCGCGGTTGCATTGCTCACCAATTCCAAGGGGGGAATGACCTTAAAGAATGCTGGCGACACAAAATCGAGAAGAAACGCCCAGTCAGATTTTTTTATGAGATGAATTAGCATGTTTTTAAGGTTATCCCATGTTCACAATTTCGCTACGAATGACACATTCACACTTACCTGTGAAACCAATGTGTCAAGCTTGCCTGCTTAAAGAGTCGATGGCAATTGAGGCCGCGTCTTCATCGAAGACTCACACTCTGGAGGTTATCATGATTCGTTTTTCCACACTTGCGCTTTCCGTGTTGAGCGTTTCTGCATTTGCAGCTCCTTTCACTTTCAAAGGCTCCGATACTCTCGCTGGCGTCATGACCGATGCAATCCAGGCAGCTGGACTGCAAAACGAAGCTCAATATGTGGGCGGCGGCTCGGGCAAGGGCGAAGAAGCTTTGGTTGCTGGCCAACAAGGCATCGCTCCTATGTCTCGCGAAATGAAGAAGGAAGCGTTCGAAAAGGCTGTAGCTGCAGGAATCGAACCTGTTGCTCACGCTATCGCTCTTGATGGCATCGGCGTGTACGTCAATGTTTCTAACAAAGTGAACAAGCTCAGCTTGGCACAAGTTAAAGCTATTTTCTCATGCGAAATCACCGATTGGGCAAAATTGCCAAGCTCTGGCAAGACTGGCACGATCGAAGTTTTCCGTCGCGATGACGCATCTGGCACAACCGACACCTTCAAGCACATTGTTGGTGTTAAGACGTTCGGCGCTTGCGTGAAGATTCTCAACGAAACTGCCGACATTGCGAGCGAAACTGTAAACAATGCAAACGCAGTTGCTTATGCTGGATTGTCAGCAGGCCGCCCTGGAAACCGCGCGGTTCAATTGAGCAAAGATGACAACTCAATTGCGTATCTGCCAACCGTGTACAACGTTCGCAATAGCCTTTACCCACTCGCTCGTACGCTTTTTGTATACGAAGCAACCGGCAGCTACACGCTGAACTCAGTCGAAAGCAAGCTGTTGCCACAGCTCCTCGACCGTTCGTTCCTCGACCCAATCATTCAGCAAAACGAGTTCATCACTCTGGACTAATCAATCATGAAAAAACACCTGCATCGACTCCTTGGATGTGCGGTGGCTCTCATGCTCATCGGGTGCGACGGACGAAATCCGCCGACACCCGATGTAGTCATTTCAGCGCCACAACCCAGCGAACCACAACAGAGCGAACCAAATCTGAACTCTCCCGGTCAAGCACCAGGATTCGATCAGGTGACCGAGTGCAGTGAACCGCGCACTGCGTCTGTCCTTCCTGCGATCGTCGAAAATGAGAACCCAACCCAACCAAAATTTTCCTTCGATGAATTGAAGTCAGAGATCGACGCCGCTTGCTCAGGTTGCCATCTAGCACCCGCAGCAAAGACAGGCGGATTTTGGTACGTATCCGCACTCAATTCAGCGGAGGTCCGCTCGAACGGACAAAAAGTTGTGGTGGGTGGAATCGCTGAGCAAGCCGAGTGGATGCTTCGTGTTCTCAGTTCCAACCAGATGCCTCCACAAAGCATGCGCAAAGCCGCTCCTCAAAAGTACACAACCCTCCAAGCTCATCTCGAGGATTGGCTTTCTGCAGGCAAACCCTCGGGGTCTTTTACCGTTCGAGGATCAACCAACGACCAAAGCAAGGGACAACTCAAGCAGCAGTCCGACATTGGCAGCTGTATCCCACGCAGCGATCAAATTGGTGCTGATCCTGAACGCGACGAATTCTTTGCAGCCGCAACTGAACTCCCTGCTCGGCTCTCACAAACAGACCTCATGACACTCGACAGTCTGGAATTGGCTCGCCGTGGCACACTTTCATACAATGTTGAATACCCACTGTGGGCCGACAACGCAGAAAAAGGCCGCTATATTCATTTGCCCTCGGTGTGGAATGAGGCCGCACAAAAGTGGAAACCCGCAGGTTATAAAGCAGTTGCTCGCAAGAGCGGTGAAACCGTCTTCCGAAAAATCGAAACTCGTCTCATCGTTGTTAGAAAATCTCCACAAGAACCCCTGCTAGGCAGTTATAAGTGGAATGAAAATGAGTCTGAGGCCACACTCGTGACGCTGCCCTACCGCGATGGCACACCGTGGAAAGATGACATTTTCAAAATCAAGATTGATGAATCAACAGGAAAAATGCGCAAATATGCGATCCCAGGCAAACAGCGCTGCGTTGAGTGCCACAAAGGAAGCGAAGATTTCGTGCTCGGATTCACTCCATTGCAGCTCAATCGTCGCCCTGTGGGTGCTGCCGGTCGGGAGCGAGCTGTGGGTGAAGATGAGCTCACTCAGATCCAACGCTTTTTGGATGTTGGAGTTCTAAGAAATGTGAGTTCTGCCGATCAACTTCCTAAGCTTGAAGAAAGCGGCAATCAGCCGGCTCGCAACGTTCATGAAATGCGCTTGCAAGGGTACATGGTTGGCAATTGTGCGCACTGCCACAATCCAAACGGCTTTGCGATGAAAGACAACAAGGTGCAATTGGATTTGCGCGAAGGTCAGCTGTTCAATTTCGACCTACGTCGCATCACCCGCGATTCAACGCGGCAAAGCCCGAAATATTTTGCAAAGCCCGGTGAACCCGAGCTCAGCCAAATTTATCAACGCGTGGCTGCGAGCAAAATTGGCGATGGTGGACGTTTCCTACCAATGCCCATGCACACTCCGGGAGACGCCAACTGCAAGTTGCTGAATTTGACATCCAAATGGATTTACTCGCTGTCTGGCAATCCCAATGTCGCAGCCAGAGCCGAAACAGAACCAGTGACCTGTGTTGCGAACGACGATTTCAATTGGGTTGATCTCGATATGACCTGGCCACAAAGTTCAGCCTACGCACCACGCCGCGCTGATTGGAAAGACGAAACCAACGGCATGCCGAAGCGTTTTGCTGAGCTGCAAGCGGACCCGAATCTCAGTAAACTTCTCCGCACGCAAGTGCCTGTCGACTTTTGGGATCGGGTCAGTAATGCGCAGGGAAAACCAACTGCCAAATGCGATTTCCCGCCGCGCAATGCGCCGCGCAAAGCATTAGCATGGATGCTTGATAGCAGCGGAAAAATGAAACAACCTGCCGGCGAGCTTTACATGGTGACCCCTGGTGCGCATTTCTACAACACAACCTGCGCGAAGTGCCATGGCTCAATCGCCGATGGACGGTCCGGTCTTGCAACCAATTTGCTGACCCTCTCGGGCGGTTCAATTCGAGTTGCGAATCTCAAAGATGGATTGTTTGGAGCAGGCAATTTTTCGCAATTTGATGTCAGCGACAGACGCGGGCGGAAACGCAATTTGGCGGGCAATTATCTCATTTGGATGGCCATGGAAGGAACCCGAGTGCAGTTCCCACCGGAAATGGAGCCCTATGTTGGCCGTCACAAAGCACAGATGCTCAACCAATTGCGTGAACGCTGCAGGAACTTCATTACAACCTCACCACAAAAAGCCACCGAACGCATGAAAGACTTCGCGGCTTTCAAAGACATCTGCTTCTTCAACAACGGCAAGCCTACCGACAAACAATTGCAATTCGACCCCAACACCGACCTGCCCATCAACACGGCGGCGCAGGATGCTTGGGCAGATACAGCCGCTATTAATGTCGGCTGGGCTATATTTGATTATCTGAAAAATGAAGGCTCGGCCGGAAAATGGCAGCCTGCGAAAAATGAATGTGAGAAAATTTACCCGCTCAAACCTGCGGGTGAATAGCACTCAAGGAGTCAGGCGTCGGGATAAAAGCAGGAATTTGATCTTGCTGCCCGACCGCAAACTCCCGAGCGTTCACTTCGGCGTCCTGCGTTTGCAGGGCGCCTTTTTCTTGAGCTTGTTTGATGCGCAATTCTGTTGCTGCATCGTGCATGCCAAGATCATCGAGCATCTGCGCAAGAATAAGGTCTGGACGATAATCTTGCGCTCGCTTAAATGCCTGCACACGCATTCCCTCAAAGTCATTGGGCTCTGTACAAAACAGCGCCACTGTCGACTTTAGGTCATCTTTGTTGCGTGCAAGGAAACCGCTCACACCATGATCAATAATATCCGCTGGTCCTTTGGTGGCATAGGCGCACACAGGCAAACCACAACTCATGGCCTCAAGAACAACGCAACCAAAGGTGTCGAACGTTGATGGCAAGACAAGCAGATCCGCGCGATTGTAGAGCTCACACAGGCTCGATTGCGGCTGCCAGCCAAGAAAAATTGCTTCAGGTAACATCTCGCGGAGCTGACCCTCAGCAGGACCAGTTCCGGCAAATACCATGCGCACCTTGGGATTCACCTGCCGAGCAGCTGCAAAGACCTCAGGAAGTTCGAAGACTCCCTTTTCCTCGCTCAATCGGCCTGCATAGAGAAGAACAACATCATCTTTTTTCAATCCAGCCACAGCCGAACGACGCAGCTGCAGATGACGCTCAAAGACCGCCGAAGCCCAGTGTGCAGTTTGATACACATTTTCGATTTGGAAGGCCTCACTGGTGAAAAGCTCGCGTTGCTCTGAGTTAAGAACAAACAAACCATCAAATTGAGAATACATTCCACGCATGATCCGCCGCACGCGGTCGACGTTCACCTTTCGCAGGGCGGCATTTTGCTCAACAAATGCCAACCAATCGGTATGAACGTAGAAGTACACCGGCAAACGCAAAGCGTGCTTAAAGTACATGGCACTCAATGCCATCGGACCTTCTGTTGAGCACACAACCGCGCTGTATCCTCCTCTTTCCACCAAAGTCTGCAGCTCAGCGAGGTTCGGAATCCTGAATGGCTGTTGCGGATAAAAGGGCAGCGTGAAGTTCGACATAGGCCTTACAACCCGCAGATTGGGACCTTCTTCCAGCGTATCGTGGCAAACCAAGAAATCGATCGGCAGGTTGTGTTCAAGCGCGTACTTCTGCGTAAGTTGCAGCACGCTTGAAACACCATTTTTGTCGGTGAAGGTATCGGTTAACCACAGCACCCGCTTCGGAGCACGCAAATTCGAAAATTGTTTGGCCAGGGCCGTGCTGAACGCGCGTTTGCCGTGCAGCGTGCGCCCTGTTGCAAACATCGATCCAGCCACCAAGCCTGATGCCAAGAAAGGAAACGAAAGCCCATCGAAAACTTCACCCAGCGAGGGCAAAGACATCTTTCGGCTCGCCCGCGACTTAGATCGCTCCGACGGCTGCACCAAAGTGCGAACAACGCTTGGCATCTCAAGGCGCTCAATCAATCCTTCCAAATTTCCCAACTGGCTCAGCCCCGCACCATTTGCGCTTGCACTCATGGTTGTCACTTTACGCTCGATCCGCTCGCAAAGCATTTTTGCAAAAAGTGTAAACAACTCTTGTGCGACAGGAGTTTCCAGATGACCAATTCCGTCCTCAGAAGCACGCACTAAGCTTTGCACAACTTCCAAAAGTTTCGGCTGATAACGGCGCATTAGAAATTTGGTGACAACACTCGGCTGCTGTCCGCGCACCGCGCCGTGAAAAGTTTTCAAAAAGCGCATGGTGTAGCGGTGCCGACGCGCTTCGTGAATCGCATTGTTGATTGTCAGCGCAAGCAATTTCTGTGTGGGGGTTCCTTTGTGCAAAAGAATGCGCCCAAGTCCGGGATCCTTCAGGTTCAAAACAAGACCAGCAAAGTAGTCGAGCAAGGCCAAATTCAATTTGCGGCCATCATTCCACTCGCCAAACGGTGCAATCGCACCAAGTCGCAACGCAGAGAGAGCCATCTCACTGGGCTTAAGTTTTTTTCTTTGTTCGTCACTTAAATGCGCGATACTGAACATTGAACCGGTGCGGCCTGCAAAAACACCAAAGTGGTCGTCTGAGCCTCCGACACCTGTTTTGCGCCAAGGATTCTGACAGAAGGTTGCAGCTGAGAAGTTGCAGCGTTTCTCAAGAGCAACAATCTTCTCTTCATCAAAAGACTTCAACCATTCCCACGTCAGCAGCGAGGAATAAGTATCACGCTGACCGTTCATCACTTCGAAATTGTTAAAAAGCAGAAATATTTTTTCGTACTTTTCAAGCGGCGGAAGACCATGTGGAGCATAAAAATCGAGTGGATGAGCAAGCACCGCAGGAATGTCGTGATCGCTGGTGAACTCAAGGAATTTATAAATGTCACGCCGCGCCGTTGCCAGCTTTTCTTCTTGCTCGGGAGTGAACCCGTATGCAAGCACATGGACGCCAACATCAAGATCGGGAATGTGACAAGAAAACTCGGCAGCGGGCAGAACATCGGTTCCTTTGTCGAGCAACTCCCAGCAGCTTCGCGCGTTGTTGTGATTAGTGACCGTCAGGGCGTTCATTCCCGCTTTTCGCAAAGTTGCGAGCAAATGCTCAGTTGGCAACCAGGTTTCGGGCACACCCAAGATACGTCCCAGCGCTTCATCGGGAACGTTGCTGTTGTGGTCGTGACAGTGGAGGTCAATTTTGAGGAGATCTTCTCCTAAGCCGCTTTGCGCTGCCGTCAGACGCGAATTGAGTTCGTCCTTCAGCCAATTTTGAAATTCTGCTCCACTCTTCATACAGCAGCTCCTTTTTGATGCGGAAAAAATCTTTCGCCACGCAGCGAACAACGGATCTTGGTGCGACGCTGAGTCAGCTGCGCATCAGCAGCAGCATCGGCCTCGCAGAGCCCTTTAGGGAGCGAAAGATACACTTGAGTATTTTCCTCTCCAGGCCAGGGTTCGAGATTCCATCGCGCCCACACTCCGCGTGCGTCACATTCCAAGGACGCGGTGAGTCGTCCATGAAATGTGGGCGCGCCATGAATTGATGTCACCTGCCCCTGATTCATCCAGTCAGGTTGAACGCCGGGAAATAAAACAACGCTTGAGTGGTCGTCTGTCACAATCAACTGACGCAGCACGTTACAAAATTCAGCTGCAGCCCAACCGTGATCCCCATCACCCATGCATCCACCTTGAGTGCGCGGATTAATAGCCTCGGGCCAAGTGACGGTTGGCGACGCCGCAGCCGACAAAGCACGCACCAAATTCATAGCTCGCGGATCTTCGTGTTTAATCAAAACGCGGGCGACTTGTGCAGTTAGATACGGATTTAAACCGGTGTGAAAGACGCTCTGGAAAAACAATCCCTGATGGAAATGCGATTGCAGCAGATACTCGAAAGTGGGAGTCAACCAAGGCTCAGCCAAATCGCCGAGCTCAAGAGGGTCTGCAACCACCAAATTTCCAATACACGCAGCATCAGGCCAGCGATAAGGCGACACCGGGAGTATATTCCCGCCCACCCGCTCAAGGGTTGCTGAAATAGCTCGCTGTAAGCTCGCCTCGTAGCTCTGACACATACGAACGAGGTGTCCAGCTTCACGTTCCTTTCCTAATCGACGCGCTGCGCGGCGTCCCAACTTCATTGCCTGCAGCGACCAAAAGTTATCCCAAAAATAATGATCGCATCCACCGAAATGCTCGGCTGAGAAACTTGCTGGTAAGAGGCCTTCATGAGTGGGTGAGCGCTTTTTGTCGTAAACTCGTTGTTTATCGAGCCAGATCAGGCCGCGATAAATGCTATCGAAAAGATTCTTGAGGAGTCTCAAGTCACCCGATTTTTGTGCGAAGTTGAGCATATTGCACAAAGCAATTGCATGAGAATCTAACTCACCCGGGTGGTCGACAAACGCGCCCGAAGCCTGCTGCCGGCTGGGGTATTTTTCGATTTTTTTGCGCACTTCATCAAGGAACCCGAGATTGGTGAATGCTTCAGAGATAAAGTACGAATCGCGATACCAATGGGTGTGATACAAAAATGTTCCAGGGCTAAAGTGCGTCACATCATCAAACGCCGGCAAGCGAAGCTTAATGGCATCAAGCTGCTGCTCGAGCTTCTCTTCCGGCATCTTGATCCGAACCGCCTTTAAATCTTCCAGGCGCAGCTCTTCCTCGCGGGCACGGATCAGAGAGTCAACGTTGACACGGATCGGCAAATGCTCGCGTTTTCCCGCACTCTTCTTGCGCTTCCCTGAAGCATCACACCAAATCACGACGCCCAAGGAAATTTGCTCACCCGGCTGCAGCGTTCTTTGATATTCAACTGAAGCAGCCGCGATTCCCGAACGGGCACGAATCGCTTTAAGTTCTTCAGAGAGCGGCCTTGGAGAAAGATCTTTCATTGGATCGCCAGTGCCCCGGTCCCCCAGCAGCACACGTGTGGGTGGCTCAAGGAACTCGACATCCCATGTTCGATTCACCCGCAACCATTCGCCCAAATTTTCCAAATGATTGACGTGACCAATCGACAAAACATTGTAGGGCCGGACGCCAAAGCCCGCCATCACAACTGCTTTTTCTGTGGATCTGTTTACAATTTCAATCCGGCAAGTGATGCGCATGGCGCCATCGATAAAAGTGGCTGCCGCCTGCGATGCCCAGGCAAGACCCTCCACTTCAGGATAGCTGGTCTTCACAACCGGCAGAACATCATCTGTCAGCGACTGCACGACTTTTTCTTGCAGATAAGGGGGTGCTTGTAATGTTCCCTTTGCTTTTAAATAGGGAAGCAGCGACCAACTGTGCGGTTCAACTGTAATCATCCCAACCGGGTCAACCATACACTCTTGAGGAGAATCAGAATGCCCCAGAGATGTCCAATTTCTGCGCGATAAATTCGCACCCAAAAGGCCTGCTCCCGTCGGAATAAATGCACGCGAGCGAGGCTGCCATTGCTCTTCAATCCACAACGGCCACACCCAATTTCTATTCGTGTGTACAGCCAACATATTGTTGGCACCAGAAAACAAAACCCACAACGCCTGATCAAGCAATGCAGATGAGCCCATCATTCCGGTTGGCTTGCCAATCCATTCGATGCTGCGAACGTACGGCAGCAACCAGCGCTTGCCGGAGATTCTCAAGACCCACTGAATTGCTTTTAAGATCATTATTTACCTTTGGCCCGTTTGTTGTCTTTTCCATATTATTACACCGAAAGTCGCAGGATTTGCCGAAATTCTAACTTGTGACAGACGCGTGAAGATCAACGGCCGCAATGATCTCCATCGAAGTGAACGAGAATTGAAACAAAATATTTACAATCAAAAAAAGCCAGAGAAGAGATGTTCAAATGACTCTTCTCCGAAACTTCCGCTCGCTCATTCCTAGAAAAAAACCTGAGGTTGTGGTGACCCCTATTAAAAAATAATCCTTATTCAACAACGAATTCCAAAAAACGCCACAGCCCGCTTTTTTGCATTTCACAAATCCTCCACCAGTGCATTTTGACGAACGCTCTCTGCATCAGCATTTTACGCGACAAACTTTTCTTTTGGAGTCAGACGATGGTGCGCGTGGGAATTTTCGGTGCCACCGGGTACACAGGGCACGAGTTGATTCAGTTGATATCAAGTCATCCTGGTGCTGAAATCGTATCATTGGCATCGCAAAGCCAAGCAGGCGTAGAAGTCACGCTTCCAAATAACCCACACTTCGTGAAGGATTTACGCGCTCCTCGCCGCAGCTTAAAGCTTGTTTCACTCGAACAAGGTCTTGATTCTCAAATTGATTGTCTTTTTATGTGCCTGAGTCACGGCGAGGGAGCGAAAATTGCCGCACAAGCCCTGGCGCGCGGCATTCGGGTGATCGACCTCAGTGCCGACTTCCGCCTCAAGTCCATTGCACAATTTGAAACCGTTTATAACAGCAAGCATCCGGCTCCCGAGGCTCTCGAGCATTTCACCTATGGTTTGCCCGAGCTTTTTCGCAACGAGATTCGCTCCGCCCGTGCTTGCGCAAACCCGGGTTGTTACCCAACCACAGTCGCACTCGCAACGGCTCCATTTCTTAAGCACGGCCTTTTGCAACAAAAGGCCTCCATCATTGTCGATGCAAAAAGCGGTGTCAGCGGTGCAGGCCGTCGCCCTACCGATACGAATCATTTTGTTGCTGTTCACGACAATTTTCGACCTTATAACGTCGGTCGTACGCATCGGCATGTTCCCGAGATGGAACAAACACTTTCCGAATTCAGTGTTAACTTCAGCAACAAAATCATCTTTACTCCAGGTCTGCTGCCTATTGTACGCGGCATGTTGAGCAGTGTTTACGTTCCTTTAAATAAGTCTCTTTCTCAAGATGACTTAGCCGAATTTTTGCAATCATATTATGCCGACGAACCGTTCGTGAGCGTTCTTAGCGACGGTCGTGCAACACCGGATCTCGCAAGCGTCAGAGGCACCAACAGTGCGATTTTATCAGTTCATGCGCTCGACACCACCGCTCTGGTGCTCTGTGCCATCGACAATCTGGGCAAAGGAGCCAGCGGCCAAGCTGTGCAGAATTTCAACTTGATGATGGGGTTTGAAGAATCAGATGGACTCACGAAATCCGCGGCGTATCATTAAGCTTGGTGGCCACGAATCCGACGACCCTGTATTCCTTGCAAGCTTTGCCAAAGCTATCGAAGGTCTTGGTGAAGGCACTGTCATTGTCCATGGCGGCGGAGCAACCATCAGCGAACTCGAGCGGCAGGTTTTCAACCGAGAACCAGCTTTCGTTGAAGGGCGAAGAAAAACCGACGGGCAAACGTTGGCGCTGGCAGAGATGGTTTTGTGCGGCGCAGTCAACAAAAAAATCGTTCGCAGTTTACTTGCCCATTCAACTCTCCGGCCTCTTGGTCTTTCCGGACAAGACAGTCATCTCCTGCATGGATATGCGACCCCTGAATTGGGCAGAGTTGCACAGCGAATCAGTGCCGACCCAAAACCCATTTTAGATTTATGCTCGCTTGGCTATACGCCGGTTGTTGCTCCAATCTCATTGGATGATTCGTTCGAAGCGCTCAACGCAAATGCCGATGAGGCTGCCTGTGCGCTTGCCAAAGCGCTTGCGGTTGATGAGCTCATCTTTCTTACAAACGTTCCCGGGGTTTTAGTAGAAGGCGAAATACGTTCCAGCCTAAGCCCGAGTGAAGTCGAGCAGTTGATTGAGCAAAATCAAATTACCGGTGGAATGATTGTTAAGGTTCGTGCTGCGGCATTGGCCGCGATCGAGACTGGAATTTTGGTGCGGATTTGTAATCTTACTTCGCTCAACGAGGGGGGTGGCACAATTCTCAACGCGGAGCTCAATGGCACGCCCGACAAAGAAAATTTATATCATAATGTTCCCGTGCAGAGCATTGCGTCTCAGGGCAAATCCTCATTCATCGCACCCGTCTATTCAAGAATCAGAACTCATTTTGCGCATGCTCGCGGGATGATTCTCAGTGACGACTCACGAAAATCTTATTTGGATTTTTCTTCAGGAATTGCCGTAAATGCACTCGGTCATGCGCATCCAAAAATTGTCAGAGCGCTTTTGAATCACACCCGTCAACCACTCCATGTTTCCAATCTCTACGAAAATCCAGCGCAAGAGCTGTTGGCCGAAAAACTCATCAAGAAATCTTTTGCGGCACGCGCTTTTTTCTCAAACTCAGGCACCGAAGCAAACGAGGCCGCTCTTAAATTTGCAATGAAATATCATCACAGCAGAAAAGAAACTCAGCGCAATACTTTTCTTGCATTCAAGGGCGGTTTTCACGGACGCACGCTGGGTGCTTTGTCGGTCACTGAAAAACCAGCATACCGTTCTCCATTCAGCAATTTCCTTTCAAATACTCGCTTCATTGAATTCAACAACACAACAGAACTTCGGCAGGCCCTCGACAACACGGTGGCCGCCGTCATCGTTGAACCCATTCAGGGCGAATCCGGAATCCGCTTGGCCTCGCGTGATTTCCTTATTGTGCTGCGTGAACTTTGCGATGCCCATGGGGTCGTGTTGATTTTTGATGAAGTGCAGTGCGGATTGATGCGAACCGGAACGTTTTGGGCGCATCAGTGGTATGGGGTTGAACCCGATATCATGACAACCGCTAAACCACTGGGTGGTGGTCTTCCGCTCGGAGCCACGCTCGTCTCGCAAACGATCAGCGAGACTCTGGCGCCGGGCGACCACGGCAGCACATTTGGCGGAAATCCGCTGGCATGCGCACTTGCAAACATTGTTGTTGATGAAGTTCTTGCTCTTGAAACACACGTCAACAAGCTTTCGGAACGCCTCAAAGCCGCGCTGGAGAGTTTGCAAAGTGATTTCCCACAATGGATCAACGAAATTCGTGGGCGGGGTCTTATGTGGGGAGTGGATCTCAAGGTCCCCCCAGCTGAGTTTGTCGCCTTTGCTCGAGATCGTGGGTTGATTGTTCTCACCGCCGGAGAGTCAACCGTGCGTCTGCTGCCGCCTCTTATTTGCAGCGATGCAGATATTGAAGAGTTCAGGTCGCTCATGGCACTGGCATTTGATGACCTTTGCCGAAAATACGCAGACACAATTGAAGTGCGCCTCGCAGAAAACAAAGACATCACCGACTTGGTCGACCTCGTCAGTTCGTTTGCGAGTCGCGGACAACTATTGCCGCGCTCGCTTGAATCAATTGTTGAGGAAATACAGAATCAAAACTTTTCAGTTGCAGTTTGGAACGAAACTATTGTCGGATGTGTAGCTATCCGCAAGTGGTCGGATCGTTGCTGGGAAACTCGCTCCCTGGCCGTCATTCAAAGCGCACGTGGATACGGAATCGGCAAACTGCTGGCTCGCTGTGTCTTGCAGCAAGCGCACAATAACCAAGTACCTGAAGTCTTTGCTCTCACCCGCTGCGCTGATTTTTTTGTTGGACTTGGATATCAGGTTGTGCCTCGGAGCAAATATCCATTCAAAGAAAAGGCAGACTGTTTGGGATGCCGACATTTTGAAAACTGTGACGAAGTTGCTGTTGGAATATCACTCGTCCATTCTCACCGTTCGAGTTCTTTGGAGGGCGAAAACTATGACCTGGTTTAAAGATGAAGCTTGCACATTTCCTCAGGGTTTTCTCGCTGCTGGTGTGAGTTGTGGCATCAAAAAAACCTCCGCTCCCGACCTCGCACTGCTGGTCAGCACATTGCCCTGCTCAGCCGCCGGTGTGTTCACAACCAACTTTGTCCGAGCTGCCTGTGTTGAGTGGAACGAGAAAATAATCCGATCGCAAAACTGCCTCGTCCAGGCCATTGTTATTAACAGCGGAAATGCAAACTCTGTGACCGGAGCTCATGGGATCCGCGACAACGCGTTCATGGCAACCGAATCCGCCCGCCTCATTGGCTGTCAGCCGCAACATGTTCTCATTGGCTCAACAGGCGTTATTGGCATTCCACTGCCCATGCTCAATGTTGCCAACGGTATTCGCTCGGCCCATGGTCTTTTGGGTTGCGAGCAGCCAGCTCAAGCGATCAATGCGCAAGCCCAAGACTCCTCAACGGGTGGCTTGGCCGCAGCAAGAGCAATTATGACCACCGACACTCAACCCAAACACCTCGGATATGAATCACCTCGCGGATATCGCCTCGGCGGAATGGCTAAGGGCGCAGGGATGATTCATCCCAATATGGCAACACTCATTTGCGTAATCACAACTGATGCAAAAATCTCAAGCCAAGTTCTGCAAAGAATCACATCCGACGTGTGTAATCGCACGTTCAATCGCATCAGTATCGATGGTGACACCAGCACAAACGACATGTTTTTGGTTCTTGCCAATGGCGCAAGTGGCGTCGAGCCTGATCTCGATATCTTCGCTCAAGAGCTTGAAGAAATGGCCATGACCTTGGCGCAGAAAATTGTTCGCGATGCTGAAGGTGCCACACGCTTTGTTGAGATCAACGTCACGGGAGCGCTCAACGAGCAAGATGCAACTGCAATCGCGCGCACAATTTCAACCTCACTTTTGTTCAAGACGGCAATTTTTGGCTGCGACCCAAATTGGGGACGCGTTTTGGCTGCAGCAGGCCGCGCGGGCGTTCCTCTCGACCCGCAACTGATCTCGCTTCAATTTGCCGACATCCGTGTTTTGAACAAAGGCCAGGTCGAAGCCTTCGACGAAATCGCTGCAAAGGAAAAAATGGCTCAATCAGAAGTGATGGTGACCTTAGATTTGGGCCTGGGAGGCGCATCAGCACGTGCATTCACCTCCGACCTCTCGCACGAATATGTAAATATCAATGCAAGTTACCGGACATAAAAAGAGGACCTAAATTTAAATTTTGTCAGCCTGTCTTTGCCGTGCTAAGGGTTCGGTCAATCGGCCCGCACAGGTTCATTAAAGAAGGACACGTCTCGTGAAGAAGCGCTCGTTAGATTCTCTGTTGCTTATTTCGCTCAGCCTATTGTCGGCGCGTTCGCTGGCGGACACAAACGCAAATTCTGATTCAGACAAGAAAATTCATCAAAGTGCAGAGCTGAAAGCAGAACTCTCTCAGGGCACTTTTGAGGTTGATACGCATTGGGTCACTGTTCAACAGACTTCAAGCGAGGAAGAAACTCTCAACGGCAATATTCGTTTTATTCCCAAACCCATAATCAGCAACTGCTCGAATCTCTCTTTTATTCAGTCGGTGCGAATCCAAAATAATGCAGGAGGAGATTACAAGTGGCCCGTGGGACAATCGGCACGAAACGCAATGCGGACCAAGAAAAATTCTTCTGAAGGAGTTGCTCCCGGGTTTTTTATCGATCACGATGCATCACGCTGTGAAGCCAAAGACACCTCATGTTCGCCTTACTATCGCGATTCTTGGCCAAACGAAAACGATGGTTCGCAAGATGGATCGGTGAAAAATGGCAAGGTGGAAGATGCCTTTATGGTCGATTACCCCTACGGCTGGGGGATTATTTCTCAAGCGCATCTGGAAGCCTGTGCAGTTTGCCGCGAGAGCGCTGAAATCTTGGGATGCGTGAACTGGGGCGGAACCTGGCCAACGATTGGTGAGCGGACTCTTGATAAAATCACAGCCTCCGAAAAACCATCTGCGACATTCTTGCGTGCATTGAAAAACTTCAATCTTTATTACAACCGTAAATAAAAAAACAGCACACCTTGCGGGAGTGCTGCTGCCTCGTCGAAACGAGCGCCGCACATCCTGTGCGGCTGGACTCTAATTCAATATTAGAATTGAGCGGTAACTTCAACCTTGCCAAGGATTTTGTCGGTGAAGCCGATTGATCCGGTGTTGTCTTGAGCAAAGGTTGCATCAATCGTGTACGCACCAAACTTGAAGCCCATGCCAAGTGTTGGATAAGCAACGGCGCGCAACATGTTGCTAGCCTTCACTTCGTTTGTGTCTGATGTGCCGCCTTGGTTGTCAGCAGCGAAGTCAGTGATCTTGTGGCTCATTGAGCCCCAAAATGTCGACTGCACGCCACCACGGAGAGTTGCCCATGAAGACAAGCCCGCTTCAAAGCCATGTGCCGTGCTCAGGCTCATGTCAGTGACTTCGGTTTTTTGCTTGTTCAGATTCTCAGTGCTCTTGAGATAGGTGAACCAGCTCTTCATGAAGTGCTTCACATTTTCATTGATCGACTGAGAATTCTCAGCACCAAAACTGATTGTCTGGCCCTTCATGAACTCGTCGCGGTCAGTGCTTGTACCAGCAACGCCATTTGCGGCGTTCGCTGTGTTGTCCCACAGTGTCAGTTTCGATTTGCTTTGCTCAAACGCAACAAACCATTGAGCGGCCTTGGCTTGATAACGCACGGTGACATCAAGAGCGTCATTCATTTGCTGCGAAGCTCCGTCAAGCAAGCCAATCTTAGCGTCTGCTCCACCGGCCTTGAGAGTGCCGTCTGTGCCAACTTTCCAAGTTGCTCTTGACCAACCTGCTGATACTTCTAATTCGTCACGCACCAAACCAGCGCGATAACCAGTCATCATATAGCTTGGGTCAACAACCACCGACTTTTTGTCATCTGAAGAAACAAGACCTGTAGCCTTTGCATTTTCATACTGAAGGCCCAAACCCCATTTTATTCCGTTTGCCACTCCGCCCAAGGTGAATTGCAAGGGCATACCCGCAGTCGACAATTTGCTTTGTGCGATCTTGAGAGCGTCCATGTTGTACGCGTCGGCGCTTTCGGAAGTCATCAAAACTTCCTTCATGGTGTTCACTTGAACACCGAGTCCGAAGCCATCGACACCCATAATAGACTGCGCGCCGCCTTCCTTACCGATGCGCAAGTAATTCTTACCGCCCTCAACGTTTACAAGAGCAGGGTTCTCAGACAGGTTGTCGAACACGTCACGCGTCACGCCGGAAAGCGACTCAGTAGCGGTAGAAGCGAAAGAAAGGCTTGGTGCGAGAAGGGAAACGAAAATAAAACGCTTGTGCAACATGAACCATTCTCCTTGTTGGTGGGTTGCCTGGAAATGTTATCATGACAATTCCAAGCGACCAAACAATCGACCGGGGGAATCTTTGATCATCACTCTGCATGAAGGAGCACTCCCATGATCTATCGCTCTACTGTTGTTATTTCTGCGTCCTCTTTATTGGCGACAATGTTTGCTTCGAGCGCATTCGCTGCTGAGACAAAAGCAAACCCATTCGAGTTCCATGCGTATGGTCGACTCGGAATCACCACATCAGAAAAACTCACCAGCGCAGGTCAGGATCAAGGTGATGGAGCCTTTGGTCTGCCCACAAGCCGCCATATTCGTGACCCGAATTATCTTCGTGTTCAGGCACAGGCCAACGCAGATGCAAAAAACACTTTCAACCTCGAAGCGCAGTTTGAAAATCTTCCGCACCAAAGCAATTCATGGACAGGCATGGGTGTGAATTTGCGCAACGCGTACTTCCAAACAGAAGTCTCACCCGACGCCGAACTTTGGTTTGGCGCGCGTCGTCTTGAATTTGAAGATGTTCGCCTGTTCGACAAATTTCCCCTCAGCGACACAACATTCTATGGCCTCGGGACAAAGCTTTCTCTTGCTGGCTCGCCCACTCACATTGCAGTTGGATTCAAAAACATCGACTCCCCGCTCAGCATTGCCAAAGACCCTGCCAATCCTGCTTCCGGGAACGACACTGTTGTCAGCCAGCGTCGCGACACGTCGCTGTTTGTTCGGCACGACATTTCACTCGGAACGGGTATTGCGCTGCGGCCTACATTGATTCTGAACCAATCGGGCCAAACAACTTTGAAAGGTTCTCCACTCGATAAATATCACACCGCATCTGCGGATCGGGTCACAGAAAGCACAACCCCAAAGAAAACCCTCACAGGCAAAGTTGGCGCAACGTTTTCGCATTGGGGCGATGCAGGCTGGGGAAATCATTTCTTGTGGATTGAAACACGCCCCGCAACCGGCAGCGACGGTGGCAGCGAGAAAGACTCTCTCATTGGCCTTGCAAGCTCGGGCGACTACGAGGGCTGGAGCAGCAGCAACATTGGTTTGATGTACGGCTTGATGGTTCAACACATCAATTACAAAACTGCACAACCCAAATACGCCATCGAAAACGATTCGTTCGTTCCCAACGCATCTGATACCTCAAAAACAAGCACTGTTGTCGCTGTTGGTGTGCAACCCGTCTATTACATCACCGAGAGGCTGCATGCCGCGCTGGATATCAACCACACACTGACAACCAAAGTGGGATTTGAAACCGCAAAACCAAACATGACGTTCGTCACGCCGATACTGCGCTACGCCTCTAACAAGTCGGCACTTGCAACTCCCCAATTCTACACATCGCTGACCTACGGTTCATACGAAAGCAAAGCCCGACAAACCTCGTCGGGAACGCCTACGAAAACATCGATCACCACACAAACAGGGTGTGAGTTCTGGTTCTAATGATTTTTTACCGGCTGAATGAAGGCAGCGCACTGGCCTGACACACTGGCCGAACACCGGCCAGCCCTCCCAAGACACCCGTTGCATTGGTTGAAACCCAGCCATTCAGCGGGTTGTTTTTTAGGAGTGCAAGAAAATTTCCAGCCATTCCGCGACCCATCTCAATTAAAGTCAGGTGGCACGGCTCCTGCTCAAGGAAGTTCACGCAATCGTTGCGCTGAACACCAACACACTTGAGAAGGAGATTTCCATGACCTCAACCGCGTTCAACTTGCCACGTCGCCCGCTTCCTCCACCACGCCCTATCGTTCTTCCCAAACCGCGCCGCCCACGCCGCCAACTTCACGCGCTCGCAACCTCACTCACGCCTCTTGAAGAAATCATGATTCGCCACGGCCAATACGAAAATATCAGCGGAGCCCGCGCGGTTGTTCCACGCTGCATGACCGCTCTACCGGAAAATTTCAGCGACTTCCTTGAGTCGCTTCTGCCTTGCAGCAACTGAGTCCAAAAAAATTCATATTCAAAACTAACAACGTCACAGACACAGCAGGTTTGCAAATGAAACTTTCAGTCATTGGCCGCGGCATTCGCCCTTGGGAGCATCTCACCCTTGCCGGACTCCGCGCACTCAAAAATGCAGATGTTGTTTTGGGCATTGAGCCCGACAACGGTGCTTGGCAAGCGCTCTCTCAAGAGTTCTCTCTGCCGGCCATCAAGTCCATCGACTTTCTTTACCGCGATGGTGCAACCGACTCGGAAAACTACAAAGCGTTCGTCGCATTCGTTGCCGATGTCTGCACCCAGTATGAAAACGTTGCATTGGTTGTTGCGGGTCATCCGCGCCTGGGTGTGAGCGTTTCGCAATGGTTCTCGAGCAATGCCTTACCTGCTGATATTGAGGTTGAATTTATTGAAGGCATTTCAAGCTTCGATGCCATGTTCAATGACCTAGCCTGCGACCCCCTTGAAAAGGGCACCTTGGTAGTTGATGCAAACCGCCTACTGCTGTTCAATTACCTTCTCGATCCGGCAGTCGACACTTTTATCTATCACGTCTCTTCGGTTGGAAATGTTCGCACCGACTTTATTGACTGCACGCGCAGCAATCGGCTCACGTGGCTCGCTCGTTACCTCAGCGAATATTTTCCTCCAGATAAAAAAATCGTTCTGTGCAAAGCCGCCAACAAAACAGGAGATGATGCCGAGTATGTGGAAATCACTCTCGATTCGCTTGTTGAAAACAGCAAGCAAATCGACCCAGGCACAACTCTTTTCATAGCTGGCGAAAAACCAAAACAACTCAACCCAAAATTCCTAAACCAATTGAGGTCAAGTCATGATTCTGCGGCAGTTTATTGTTAATAATCCTTGGTTTCGTGCGGCTGTTGCTGTGGCATTTGTGCAGCAATGCCTTGTTGCGGGTGGAACTTATCTTCTGGGCGATATCACCGCGCACCTGCCGATATCCGGACTCTCTTGGAGCAAATGCATCCTGCTTCTAGTCTGCATGAGTTTTTCGGGCAGTCTGCTTTTTTACGCGTTACAACTCTTTTCACTGCGTTCACAGCGAACAGCGCTTAAAAGTTTCTTCGCCTTCTATTTTCAAAGAACCTACAACCAACCCAATTTCTGGCGCCACAATGGCGAGCGCCAAAAGCGTCACGACATGATGTGCCGTGAAGCTCAAGATGCGATCCATGAAGGAAATACATTTTTTCTCGACCTATGGACCACCGGGTGGAATATCATTCTCAACACACTTTCGGTGGTGCTAGTCATCGGTGCTCAATCAGGTGCGGTGATTCTCACAGTGGGACTTGTTAGCTCACTGCTTGTTCATTTTGCCAGCGACCATCTATCCAAAACCGCAATCGACGAGATGGATGATCAAAACCAAATAAACGCACACTTGGGGAAAAGCTGGGACAACTTGACGCTTGGAAATGCGCTCTCTTTTGGACTCTGGAGGAACAAATTCGAAAATCTTTTTTCACGAGCAAACGCGTCCGCTGAAGAAAGCTTGAAAGCCCGAGAGAGAATTCTTGCCACCGGCAACTTCTTCACAACCGTCGCTATTGTTGGCTCTGCATTCACTCAGGCTTATCTGAACAAGACCGACATCAGCAGCGTGATTGCCCTTTTTGCGATGCTTCCGCGCACCCTGCAAATCAACATGCATGTTCAAATTGTTCAACACTCATGGGCTAGCTGGCAACGGATTCGCGAGCGCTTAAACATGGCTGCAGAAAGTGTTTCACAGTTTCCGAAAACACAAGCCGAACAATTTATCAGAAAAGATGGTATCGAAATTGTTCAGTCCGACTCAAACGAAACTCTCTCACCCAGCGAACTTTTAAAAAGCGCACGCTCGCTGAGAGTCGGACGCATCACGGTGCGTGGTCCGAATGGCACAGGAAAATCGGTTTTGTTGTCTATCATCAAAGAACAACTCGCAGACGATGCTTATTATCTTCCGGCGCATCACTCACTCGATCTTCCTGGAGTTGAACACTCTTTGTCGCACGGTGAAAAAGCAAAAGCTGCATTGCAGGCGCTGGCTCTCAGCAATCACCAGGTCCTCTTACTCGACGAATGGGACGCGAATCTTTCACTGGAAAATCGGCACGCCTTAAGCGCCCGCATTGCCGCGCTGGCCGAAGAGCGGCTGGTGATTGAAGTCCGTCACAACACCGATTCTAATTGTGTGGGTGCTTAATATGAACCGTTCTGAGCAAAGTGCTGTGCGACTCACGGCTCAGCCACTTCTTATCACCACACGCTGCTCGGGCGGCTGCGCACCCTGCCCTTTTGCTAGCGGTCGGTTGCCACAGAAATACATGACCTGCGCCGATGTTTTGAACCACCTGAAGGCTTCAACAGCGCCGTTGGTGGTGATCACCGGCGGAGAGCCCTTTGAGCATCCGCACGTTGAAGAGATTCTCACCGAGCTCGCACAGGTGAGCACTCCATTTCGAATTGCCACCGGTGGCCACATCGCATTGAGCGATTCCATCGCGCGGCTGCATAGGAGCAAGGGCTTTCAGGGTATTTCGCTGGGAACAGATGTTCTCTCAGACCTTTCAGAGCATTGTCGCGAACACACCCTAACCTGGAAAAGAAACATTCGAATTCTTGAAAAAAACAAAATCCGCTATTCGCTGAGCCTGACGCTGAATCCCGATTTCAATGCCTTCGATGTGCTGCAAACAGCGCTCAATTGCGGTGCTCAGCCCGAGTTTATTTATCTCCGCATTCCGGTCACCGGGGCCTCGTCTCGCCTCCCCCACAGCCGGTCTGCCTATCATTCCACTCTCGTCGACTTCATTCGCCGCCGCTGGAAGAACATCGAAATCATTGAAGACATCCTTGCATCCTAATTCTAAGGCAAAAGGAATTTTCAGCGATGACTGATGCGTCGAGCTTTCAAAGAAGCCGCAGGCTTTGAGCTATAAGCAATCACTGACAGCACGGCTGCATTGACAAGCTGCAGCTCTCGCACGATTCTCGGCCACAGGAAACCACCGAGACCGCAAAGGACAAGATAAAAATGGACGTTCAATGGACCGTTGAAGATATTGAAACCAATGCACGCACAGCCCTAGGTGCAGAGCTTTCTGTGGTGGCCGTTCTTTTTCCGCGGGTGGTGAATGCCATCTACTCGCAAATGATGAACGGTGATCTGCTTAATTCAAATCAATTCAGCGCAAGCGAATTCCGCCAAGTCGTTCTTAAGGAACTACCCACATCATGTGACGAGGTTCTGCCATTTTTTGTCCGAACGGTGTGGAACAAAAATTGGACTCCACAAACACACGAACTACAGATTCGCGAACTTGCATCGCAGTATGTGAAAGTTGTCGAATTGGCGGGTGGGTCGGTGAGCCTTTCCGAGTTGATGACCGCTTGTCAAAGTTCATTTGGAAACAACTAAAAATGTCTGACCGGGGGTGATGGAACAATGGCGAGCAAGGAAAAACCGCTTCCCGCCAATGCTCAAGAACATGCAATCCAATATTCACTTCCTGAAGAAAAAATCGCGCAAGGGTTTGCTCATCTGCAGCATTTTTCACCCGCAGAGCGATCCACACGGGCCAATTCTTTTCTGCTTAAATCGATCATTTTTGGTTTCTGCGGCATCATCGTTCCGCCACACATTATTTATCCTATCGCCGGCATTATTGTCGGATTTATTGGCCAAGCGGCGCGCAAACGAGAAAAGTATCTTTTTCTGGGTGGAAGCGTCACCTGCCCTGCGTGTTCAAGTACAGAAAAAATTCCAAAAACCAACGAACAGTTTCCCTTTTTGCATTTCTGTTCGCAGTGCTCTGCGCGTGGCGAAGTCTCATGTCCGACTCTTTCCGACAACCTTTAAAAGCTGTTCGCGAGCAAAACCAAACGTACTGGTAAACCATGCGGAAGCCGCCGGATTTTTCGGGTTCAATTCAGCGCAGCGGCTGTAGTTCTCGGCGCCTTCATTAGACACATCATTCGCCTTTGCCGACTGACAAAACTTATCGGCCAATGTGAGTGCCAGCTTCTCAATAAACTTGTCAGATGCTTTGCCGTACTGCTCCTGAAGCCAGTCCGAAACAACAATAAACTTTGCTTCTTTCGGTGTGAGCCCATGTTCCGGAAGATTTTCGTTGTGCGTAATAAAGTTATTATTTTTATCTTGCGCGAATCCCGAACTTATCTCGCTCGTCAATTTTGCAGTCAAAGTGAGATTCATCCGCAATCGTTCGCTGTGGTTTGTTCCCCAATAGCGGTGTGTGCGGGATTCCATCCGGTAACGAGTGATAGGCCGCTGTTTGGTGACCTTTTTTTCAACCATCTTCGACATGCCGTTTTCAACCACATGTTCATATTCCTTCACTTCATAGTCTTCGAATTCCTGGTATGGAACGTTCACCGTATAGGCGTGCGACATCAGCGCTTTCGTTGCTTCGTGATCGCGCGCAAATGTGCCATCCACGCCCACAGGAATTGTATAGGGAGACTGCGATGAAAACAGGCCAACATTTTTCAGGCGCTCATCAAGATCCGCAAGAACAATTTTAGCTTGTGCCTCGGAGGTTGAATCGTAATTGCGAAGTTCTATTTTCCCTGAGAGGTCAATACGCGAGAAACGGTAATCTTGTTTAAAGTCCAACTCTACTGCCTTTGTATCCGCAGAAAAATGTGCACACACCGCTTTATAAATATTATTGAATGAAAAACTTGTTGGCGAGACAATCGCCTGCAGGCGCCCACACAACGCCTTGCCTTCGCTTTGAATATCTTCAAACTGCGTCGAAGCATAAGATCCGTAATGTTTGGCCTCACGAACCTGATCAAATTTGCTCCAATAGTGCGATGCCACAACCGGCTTTTTTTCATTCAGCGCTTCGCGAATCAGAAGTTCAAGGGCGCGCCGACCATTGCGCACTTCCTCTTCAGCCGCAACCAAATCTCCGGATTGAAATTGACTCAGGTCCCACGCGCGCACCCTCTCCAGCAACTCTTCCAACCGCTCGAGGGCTCCTTTGGCATTTCCCGACATCCGCATCAGGCGAATAGAAATGAGCTCCTTTTTCCAAATCTCTGAACGCGCGGCCGCCAGACCAATTTTTGCCGCAGAATTGGTCGGGTCGGTGGCAATGATCTTTTCATAGGCTTCGGCGGCCTCTGAATAAAGGCCAGCCTCATGCAGTTTCTTTGCCTCGCCAAGGCGGGTCGTACAGCTTGCAAAGAAAACCCCAGCCATCAAAACGATGAACCACAAAAAACGAGGTTCGCGGGCACGCGTTAATTCTTCAAAGTTATTGCGAATGCCTTTTTTCATGGTCGGTTTTTCTCCTCAAGGCAGCACGCCTGGGCGCTGAGAGCACTGCCGTGAGATTAATTTGCAGCGCAATAAACGTAAAGACAGAGGCGACAAGCCACAGATGATGCCAAGTGGCAAAGATTAACGTAAAACATCTGAAAGCTGATTTTTGTCTGTCGTCTGAGGTCTCTATGATTCCTTTCCAATCAAACGCCGTCCGCATTTTTCTTGCCGTCAGCACCGTGTTTTTCTTTGCAGGCTGTGGGCACGAGAGCAGCTCCACTGTCATGGATGGGCGTTATCAGCTCATGTCCGCGCATTTGAATCAAAACGGCCGCTATCGTGAAGTTGAATGCCAGGGGAATTTCGAAATCAGCATCAGCCGCAGCAGAAAAATTGTCCGCATTCAACCCTCAGGAAGCAGTGTGTGTCGCTCGCCCAACCCTGCCTCCTTTGAAGAGGCTTGGGGAGGAACGTGCAACCTCAACCCAGTCAGCCTAGTTGAGGCAGGCCAAGAGGAAACTTTCAAACAGGTGAATGTTTCTTTGAATTGCGGCCAAGAAGGCAGCAGCACACTCTCCATATTTTCACTGCAAGCCCTCTCGGACAAAGGGTTGCAACTGACTCATTCAACCCCCGGAGTCGACACTGCAAGTGAGTTTATCTTCACACGGGTCTCGCAATGAATTGCGACTCACTGTCAGCGCAAAATCTATCTGCTGAATGCTTCGTTTACACCCCAGGGTTGTGGGAGCAAGATCTTTATACCTTGCCGCTTGAAGGTCTCATCGTAACCGCTGTCAGCAACCGAACTCCACCCGAGAAACCCCGATGGCCATTCAACAACGAGGTTGCAAATGGGGTTCGCAACCCAACCCGTCAGCCTGGGTTGTTTGCGACTAGCTTGGGCGCTGCGGTGGGTATTCCCCTGTTTATAGATGCACTCAACAGCAATCACAATTTCCCGCTTAACACATACTTGCGCGGGCTCGTTCACGCGCATCTCTGGAATGAATTTTTCACCTCAAGTGCGAAGGGGTGGTTTGGTCGGAAGCGACCCTTTTACGACACAGTTGAGCGCCGCGGCGAAGCACGTCAAGACGATCGCTATTCCTTTTTCAGCGGACACGCTTCGCACGCGTTCACATTTGCCACCTATGCAACTCACCTCGCATTTGCCGAGCTCAGAGAGCCTCGCTCGGCCTGGGTCTACGCAACTCTTCTCAATGCAACAGCAACCTGGGTGGCATCATCGCGGGCAATCGACAAACAACACAACTGGTCTGACGTTTTGGTTGGATCGCTGGTGGGAGTGGGTGTGGGATACGCAACCTTTGATCGCGTTCAAACGGTCAGTAAATTCCCGGTGAGTGTCGCGCTGGGCGCACGAAGTATCACAATCAGTGTGCCCACTCCTTAAAATTTAATGCGGCTGCTGACCCACGCGGTCCATTTGGTTTGAATGGTTTTGCGCTCGCCCTCAGAATTGCGCGCGGCAAGAGAAAAATACTTAGCTGAAGAAGAGTATTCTCCTGCTAGGCCGGCTTGAGTTGAAAATGTGTCATTCGTGGATTCCAATGCCGTTGCGAATTGAACATCGCCACCTGCACCCTGGCGAAAAAATTTCTCGTCTTCTGTTCCTTCATGATACCGCGGTGCGGTTCTTGCAGCCGTTGAAAAAATAAACCAGTCGCGTGAATCATTCTGGGTGATAAGTAAATATTTAATTTGCGTGGCCACGCGATATTCGTTGTACGAACTTGGCAAGGCCGTATCAATTGCTCCAAATTTTTGTTCACCCCAAATCTCATCTAAGGTCACAACACCGCGCTGCGCACCCTGACTCAGCAATTGGAAAAGGCTTTCAACCTGCAATTCTTCCGCGAAGAGTTTGAATGAAAATTCGCCCTCATGAGTGTGTGCCGCACGCAAAGTGTTGAGCAAAGCACCGTCCGGAGCGACGGCGGGAAATTGCCCAATTTTATTCCTTTCGCCGCGATAAATGAGAGCCAATTTCATGCCCTTGAGTTCATTGGCGAGATTGAAACCAAACACCGCAGGTCCACCGGCAAATAATCCCCAACGCACATTATTGTCAGTCCGCTCAAAGCGAATGCCATCGTAAAAGAGTTCACTGCGAAGAAAAGACTTGGCGCTTTCATTCATTCCCGACGATTCAAAGCGCGCCAGCACCCGCCCTGCCGACACCCGACCCTCTTCAAATTCATTCGTCACACTTGCTTCTTTTAGGCGAGTCTCAAAGCGGGCAGCGGAATCGTTTGTTTTCTGTTGAGCAAACCTCAGTTGCGTTGCAGCACTCCAACCCGATTTAACTGCTGTCGAAAAAGAAATCTCCCCCGCCGGCGAGAACAACCAGCCACGCGCAGATTCACTGTCGAGAACAGTCGAATTCAGCTTGAATGCCCCTTGTGCCCAAGCAGCGTCCGACGCAAGTGCACAAAACGCAGCGAAGCACATGAAGATAATACGGAACAGGTGGAATAGATTGTTGGCTCTCAAGCACAGCGCTCCGCATAAAATGAAGTCAGTCTCGCAAGATTCGAGATTCTGCCATTTCTACGGGTGCATCTGCAAGGCTCTCAGCGTTGGACGTGACTCTGCGGTTCTGTGAGACGCATGAGCATAAAGTGGCGGCTGCTGCGATCCCACAAATTCTCGGTATCGGATCGCTGATTCCAAATTTCGCGCAGTTGACTCACATTCCGCGGCCAGCGTCTCCAAAGCCGGATATCAACATGGCCAAGAAATTCATTCTGCAAGCCGCTCTGTGAAAGCCATGTCCAGAAAGAGTTTAGCTCTTCTTTGCTTGTAAAAACCATCCATTGCCCGTTGCGGCCAGCTTTCACAAGATCTTCAAAGCTGTTGGAGAATTCTGAGGGCTGACCCAACATATAGGCCATGTATCCCCATTCGTTGTAATTCTCTTTGACGATATTGTTGTAGTTCAATGGGGCTGATGTGCTCTGCAAAACCATCCGAGCATCATGCAATTCGGCTTCGCCCAAAATTGCAGTCATGCCAAGAGCAGAACACCAAAAAAGCCCAGCTCCAACAAAGACTCCCGCTTTTGCAGAAAGACGTTTGCCTGTCGCAACCGCTTCCAAAACAACAAAAGAAAGAATCAAAACGACAGTGAGAAGCACACCCGACGACCCATGCCACCAAGGCGTTGAATCATAAAAGACCGCGTGAGTGACCAACACCAATGCCATCAAAACAACCACCCATGGCAGCAATGCATTGGCGATATCCTTCAGTGGCTCAGGCCGCGCCGCCAACTGGCCCACAATAAGCAGAACAAGCGCAGGAATCATTGGCAGGCCATACCAAGGAGCCAAATATCCGAATCCAAAGAAGAACAAAAACGTTGGCAACAGAAACGAAAGCCCAACGCGCGTCAGTTCATCGATTTTAAAATTGTGGTTACGAATGCGTTGGAAGGCGATCCAAATCGCTTGACATACGAGGATCGACCAAGGGAAAATATGGAAGATGAAATTATTAAGAAGAAAGCCCGACGCAGGATCTGAAAACCGCTGTCTGTCGATCGTTTCGCGGAACATGTAGGTTCCAAGCCAGCGTTGTTGATCAAGGACAAAGGGAACAAGATAACCCGAGCCCGAAAATAACACACCCGCAACAACAAAAAGCCAGCGGCTGGGATTTGCAAGTAGTCCATTGAAGAACTCTCCTGACGCAATAAAATACGCCAGCACTGAAACGCCAAGAAGGCAGCTGTGGAGCGGTGACTTGAATGTTCCAGCAGCACCCACGGTGAGCCAAAGCAAAGCGTAGAAAATATTTTTATTTGTGTGTCGAGCAAGCACTGACAAAGAAAGTGCGATTGCATAGAGGCTGGTGACTTCGCTGTCCATCTGGCTCGAAAAGGAAAACATCACAAATGCGCCGGAGCTCGCAAATAGCCAGGCAGGAACAGAGCGTAAAACATGCCCCCGCTCAAGCAGATAATTGCCCGCGGCACGCAACCCAACAACAGCCAAGGCTGCGAGCAGGAAGTTCATGTAAACCGTTGAGAGCATCGAGAAGCCAAAAAGCTTGTGACCAAGAATCAGCAACAAATAATGCATTGGGCCTTTGATATATTTCACTTCGCCGAATTGAATTTGCTGCCACCAATGCCCCGCACGAAGCATTTCCAAAGCCTGGCCTACATACACTTTTTCATCGCCATGAATTCGGACGTGACGAAAGATGGCAAAGGGCAGCATAAGTGCCAAATAAACCATCCCATGGCCCCAAGCACCCAATTGGTTCCAGACAGCCAGCACATTTCTTCGCGAAGAAAT
>RGDM01000033.1 GCA_009918675.1 bacterium | reverse complement strand
CACTCGTCGCTTCGCACGGCTCTTCCCGCACTCTGTGACTTCTTTCTTCTCTTTTCAAAGAACACCGCATTTCTGCGTGAGGGCGGTGTTTAGCCAGGTGAGTTGGAGGTGTCAAGGACCGAATTGAATTTTTTTCACGTCAAGAAACGCAATGTTTCTGAACATTTCGATTGAAGTTTTTTTGCAACGAGGTTAATCGGGGGCATTGAAGTTCCTTATATCGGTTCACTCACACCTTCTGGAGGACTTCGTGAGCATCGATTTTAATTCTAAGATTGCTCTGCGCGGACTCACTTTTGATGATGTATTAATGATTCCGGCAGCATCTGAGATTCTTCCCTCTCAGGTGAATGTTTCAACTTCACTTGCTTCTGAAATCACTCTGTCGCTGCCCATTTTATCAGCAGCAATGGATACGGTGACAGAATCAAGACTGGCCGCACAGCTCGCGAGGCTGGGCGGCATTGGGATCATCCACAAAAACATGACTCCGAGTGAGCAGGCAGCACAAGTTGCTTTTGTAAAAAGAAGCGAAGCGGGAATTGTCAGCGAACCGCACTCGCTGCAGGCAACAGCAACCGTGACAGATGCACGCACTGTGATGCGAGAGAGGCATATTTCCGGATTGCCAATTTTAGAAAATGGCCGTCTTCTTGGACTCGTAACCGCGAGAGACTTGCGCAGCGCACGCGATGAAAAGCAGTCTATTCTTGAGCTGATGACAGGAATGGCTGACATTGTAACGCTCAAAGTTCTCGGCAGAATTGAGCAAGTCACCGAGTCACTTGCAAGTGAAGCAACACATCTTATGCACAGCAATCGAATTGAGAAATTGCCTCTCGTGGATGAGTCAGGTTCACTCTGCGGACTGATGACGCTGCGCGATTTGCGCAACCGCAAAGAATATCCAAACGCAGCGAAAGACTCGCGTGGTCGATTGCGGGTGGGCGCGGCAATGGGAGTCAGCGAACAGGACATCACCGAGCGCGCGCCGGCTTTGGTGGACGCAGGTGTCGACCTTTTGATTATCGATACGGCACATGGCCATAGTCAGGGCGTGCTAGAAGCCGTTCGAAAAATTAAGAAAAAATTTGGATCAAAGATCACATTAGTTGCGGGAAATATCGCGACCGGTGAGGCAGCGAGAGCGCTGGCCGAAGCTGGTGCTGACGCAGTTAAAGTTGGAATTGGACCTGGATCAATTTGCACAACGCGAGTGGTCGCTGGTGTCGGCGTTCCTCAGATTTCAGCGATTATGAACGTTGCCGAAGCGCTCAATGGAAGCAATATTAAGATCATTGCTGATGGCGGATTGCGCTACAGCGGCGACATTTGCAAAGCGATTGCAGCCGGCGCACATGCCGTTATGGTTGGAAGTCTTTTTGCCGGCACAGATGAAGCACCCGGAGAGCGAGTTCTTTTCCAAGGTAAAGTGTTCAAAAAATACCGCGGAATGGGCTCGATGGCAGCTATGAAAATGGGCTCTAAAGACCGTTATTTTCAGGGGACGATCAACGATCAAAAATTAGTTCCCGAGGGAATTGAGGGTCAAGTGCCGTACAAAGGACCCATTGGTGATGTCGTCCACCAACTGATGGGTGGATTACGCGCAGGTATGGGATACGTGGGCGCCGACACGATTGAGTCACTGCGAACCAAAGCTCGGTTTGTTGAGATTACTGGCGCTGGATTGCGCGAAAGCCACGTCCATAACATTCAAATTACAGAAGAAGCTCCGAATTATTCAACGCGACCATTTTAATTCAGGAAGCTATGAATTGGCGACTTGCTTTGAGATGAAGTCTTACCTGTCTACCTTGCGAGGTAAATGTGATGATTTTGATCGTTGATTTTGGCTCACAGTATACTGAAGTCCTGAATCGCGTGGTCCGGGAAAGCGGCGCAGAGGTTATGGTCAAACTTCCGGGTCTGTTCGATATGGATGAACTGATTGAAGATGAGCGGATCTCTGGAGTGATTCTATCGGGTGGTCCGCAAAGCGTTTACGCCGAGAAGGCACCAACACTGAATCCCAAATGGCTCAATGGACGTCGTCCTGTTCTGGGAATTTGCTACGGCATGCAGCTGATGGCTCATTTGCTAGGCGGAACTGTTGCGCATGGAAAAAACGCTGAATATGGCCCGGCCGAACTGATTATCTGTGGTGGTAATTCAGACCTAATTCCCACGATACATCTTCAAGAACAAGTTTGGATGAGTCACGGTGACCACGTTGAGATTTTGCCGACGGGTTTCTCGCAGATCGCCACGAGCTCGGACGGATTGAATGCAGTTATTGCTGATTCTAAAAGGAATCTCATTGGTCTGCAATTTCACCCGGAAGTTGTACACACGGTTCATGGAAAAGCGCTTATCGAACATTTCGTTTACGAAATTTGTGGCGCAAAAAAATCGACCGAAACCAATAAGCACGCGCCCAAAGCACGCGCCATGCTCGCAGAGCAATTGGAGAGGCTTGGAAAGCAAAGCGAAGTCATTTGCGCTTTAAGCGGTGGAGTGGATTCAACGGTAGCTGCAACGCTTGTCAGTGAAGCTATGGGCGAAAAACTTCACTGTATTTTCGTTGACCACGGCCTGTTGCGCAAGGGAGAATTCGAATCAACTCTTAACCTATACAGAGAGAACTTGAACCTGAATGTTCATCCAGTGAATGCCTCAGAGATATTTCTCGAAAGACTCGTTGGCGTCTCGGATCCAGAACAAAAAAGAAAAATAATTGGCAAAACTTTTATCGATGTATTTGAACAAGAGAGCAAGAAATACACCTCCTGCAAGGCTCTTGTGCAGGGAACGATTGCAAGCGACGTGATTGAATCATCTCATTCATCGGCAAATGCACAAGTGATAAAGAGCCATCACAATGTGGGTGGACTTCCAGAGACGATGAATCTCTCTTTGGTGGAGCCATTGAGACATCTGTTCAAGGATGAAGTGCGAGCGCTCGGGCGAGAATTGGGAATTCCAGAGGACTTTATCAGGCGCCACCCGTTTCCCGGACCAGGCCTTGCGCTTCGTGTTCTTGGCGAAGTCACACAGGACCGCCTGGCCCTGCTGAGAGATGTCGATTCAGTTCTTATTGACCAGCTGAAACGGGAAGGAAAATATGATGCCGTTTGGCAGGCGTTTGCCGTGCTTCTTCCTGTCAAATCGGTTGGGGTTAAGGGAGATGGAAGAAGCTATGATTCAGTTGTGGCTTTGAGGTGTGTTGGATCAAGAGATGGCATGACCGCCGATTGGTCGAAACTTCCACTTGAATTTTTGGCGAACGTTTCGCGTCGGATTACCAATGAAGTCGCTGGCATTAGCCGCGTTGTCTACGACATCACCTCGAAGCCCCCTGCAACCATTGAATGGGAATAACGCGTCAAAAAACCCCTTTCTCGCGACAAGATGACTTGAGAGCAAGGTCGCTTTGGGCTACGGTCCTGGCGCTTATAAGCGAAAATCACAATCAGGAGGGATCTCGTCATGGATTACAAAGTCAAAGATATCGGCTTGGCATCCCAAGGCCGCAGAGAAATTGAAATCGCCGAAAAAGACATGCCCGGCCTGATGATTCTTCGCGAAAGATTCGGGAAGACCAAGCCTTTGAAGGGTGCGCGAATTGCAGGCTGTTTGCATATGACCGTGCAAACCGCGGTACTTATCGAGACTCTCGTTGAATTGGGTGCGGAAGTTCGCTGGTCAAGTTGTAACATTTTCTCAACAACTGACACAGCCGCAGCAGCAATTGCAAAAGCAGGAATTCCAGTTTTTGCTTGGAAGGGTGAAACTGAAGAAGAGTACTGGTGGTGTGTTGAGCAGTCGTTAAAATTCACTGGCGGCAAGGGTCCGAATATGATCCTCGACGACGGTGGCGACTTGACTGGCCTTGTTCACAAGAAATTCCCTCAAATGTTGAGCGAAATCCGTGGAATCTCTGAGGAGACAACCACAGGCGTGCATCACCTCTACCAGATGATGAAGCGCGGAGAGCTCAAGGTACCCGCAATCAACGTGAACGACGCAGTCACGAAGAGCAAATTTGACAACCTCTACGGCTGTCGCGAATCGCTCGTCGATGGCATCAAGCGCGCAACGGACGTTATGGTTGCAGGAAAAACAGTTGTTGTTTGTGGCTTTGGTGATGTTGGTAAGGGCTCTGCCCGCTCGATGCGCAGCATGGGCGCTCGCGTGATTGTCACTGAGATTGACCCTATCAACGCACTCCAGGCTGTGATGGAAGGTTATGAAGTTCGCACACTTGAAGAGGCTCTTCCGGAAGGCCACGTCTTCGTGACAGCAACCGGTTGCTGTGATGTTATAAAGGCCGAACACATGGCGAAGATGAAAGACCAAGCGATTGTTTGCAACATTGGTCACTTCGACGTTGAGATCGACGTTGCCGGCCTGAAAGCTTACTCTGGAGTTAAGCATACCAACGTGAAGCCACAGGTCGACAAGTTTAAATTCCCAGCTGGCAATGAAATCATCTTGCTGGCCGAAGGACGTCTTGTGAACCTAGGTTGCGCAAATGGTCATCCATCGTTCGTGATGAGCACAAGCTTCACGAATCAGGTTTTGGCGCAAATCGAGCTGTTCCAAAACTCCAAGAACTATTCGGTTGGCGTGTATCTTTTGCCCAAGAAGTTGGACGAAGAAGTGGCTCGGCTTCACCTTGCAAAACTGGGTGTCAGCCTCACACAACTCAGCAGCAAACAGTCTGAGTACCTGAATGTTCCGGTCGATGGCCCATACAAGCCAGATTCATACCGCTACTGAATAATGAAAATGGGGAGCGCTAAAGTGCTCCCCATTTGTGTGTCTCATTGAACTCTGATTCAGAAAATTAATTCCACTCGCGGATTGCAATTCTTCATCGATGTTTGAGTTAATTCAAAAGTACCGATTGCCCTGAATCTGGATGAGGTTCGCATTCATCCGCCAGCTCACGCATCCGAGCAAGACTCACATTGAAATATTTATTGCAATAATGACATCGAATTTCAGCGGGCGTTCCTTCATTAACCATGCTCACCAATTCAGCGCGTCCAAGCTGTTTTAGCATGCGCTCCACCGAATCATTGGAGCATGAACAACCCCAAGAAGGATTGACACTGTTGATGGCTCTGACCGCATGAGGAATCAATTGAGAAGCCAGCTTGTCTGGATCATGGTTTGAATCGCCAAATATCGTGCGCAGGGGAGGGAGTTGATTCACGTGATTCCAGAGCTCTTGTGAGACTTCTGGTTTCAAATTTGGCAACTCGAGATAGATAACACCAACCGCACACAGTTGACCATCGGATGGGCTGTGCCAACAATCAACTCGAACGCGGGTGTTCATTTGGTAGCTAGTTTCAAGGTGATCGTTTGCCGCAACTTCCAGCGAGGATGTTTCTATTCCGGAAATCCCTTCAAAAAGATGACCTCCTTGACCTTTAGAGCGCAGCGAGCGCACGACCCAAGGAAAAACCGGCTGCTCGCCGCGATTCATTTCCTGAATAATGGCCGACTCTGAATTGCTCTCAAGGTAACCTCGAGTCACCGCATGCCTGGTCGTTTCAACACCCATTGTGAAATCGTTTCCGGCATGAAACCGAACGTTAATTCTCTCTTCGTCTTCCAAAATAGATGCGAGCAGGACTCCAGTCAGAAGCCCCTTGCCAAGCAATTCCGCCTGGGGGCCAACCAATCCATGCAATGCTTGAGCATGCCTCGCCAGCGACGTCAGGTGGATCATTCGAAAGGCGTAACGAGTCTCGACATCGGTGCCGTAGAACAGGTAGTCTTGAAACATTTAGAAATCCTTCGTGGTCGCGGCCACTCAACTACTACAAGGGGTCGCGTAACACAGGTCATCTGAGGAGTGAAGTGTGAAAGTCCTTGTCACTGGTGGAGCAGGATATATCGGGAGCACGGTCTGTTCGGCGCTGAAGGACGGCGGCCACACCCCAGTCATTCTAGACTCTCTTGTGACTGGTCAAGAGGTGTTTACTCAGGGGCACATCTTCTACAAAGGAGACATTGCCGACCAAGAACTCGTGACACGAGTTTTAAATGAGCACAAAGATATTCGCCTCGTTGTTCATTGCGCCGCATTGATTGTGGTTCCAGAGTCGATGGAGAAACCTTACGAGTACTATCGAGAAAATGTTTCCAAATCGATTGAACTTTTTAAATCGCTCGTTGACCACAAGATCGAAGGGGTGGTTTTCAGTTCATCGGCATCTATTTACGATGTTGTTGAACGCTTCAAGGTCTCTGAGGCCTCACCACTGAAGCCACAAAGCCCTTACGCGCGAACAAAATATATGATGGAAATGGTGTTGAGGGATTTCGCCAGCGCATATGGAATGAAAGCTATAGCATTGCGGTATTTTAACCCCATTGGAGCAGATCCAAAATTGCGAAGCGGCATTCACGTCCGTGAGCCTTCTCATGTGGTTGGTAAACTTGTGGACTGCGCGCGGGGAAAGATCAAAAAATTTGAAGTGACCGGTGTAAATTGGCCAACGCGCGATGGCAGTGGTATCAGAGATTATATTCATGTCTGGGACCTCGCACGCGCACACGTTGCTGCACTCGAGAACTTCGCGGACGTTTTTGCCTCAAGCGAGCACGCAGGCGCCGATAATTATCAAGTCATTAACCTCGGAACTGGACATGGGATAACCGTTAAAGAACTGCTCACAGCCTTTGAACGAGTTTTTGGTGCCACGCTTAACAAGGGCGAGGCCCCACCGCGCCCGGGTGACAATGCTGGCTCGTACGCAAGTTGCGAGAAAGCAGCTGCGCTTCTTGGATGGCACGCCGAGAAAACTATTGAAGATGGGATCAGAGATGCGTTGCGCTGGGGGGCGATGCGTCACTCAGTGCTCGGCTATGACTAATTTTTGAACATCTGCTAAATTTTTTTCCATCAGATTTCCTGCCGCTTTAATTTCACCCGTCTGTCATTCATAGCTCAATCTCTCAAAAGGGGATTGCTGTGAAAAAAACCGTGCTGTTTTCCATTTTTCTTATTTTTAATCTTTCTGGTTGCAACGAATATTTCGAACCACAAAAATCGATCGGCACAGATGCTGATGAAAACACCCCAAAGCCAATCAATTCAGGTGGGCAAGAAAACGACGACAGAGACCAAATACATCAACCAGAGCCACAGATCTTGCCTGCGGCTCATTCCACAAATGACGATGAGCCTATTGAGCCTTGGGACTTCGATGGCGAGAAGAGCGTTATCAGTGAGGGAAATCGTGCTTCAGAATTCACAGATTGGTTAGAGGAACAGAAGCCCTCTAGGGCATTGGAACAGATCATTACGAAGACTGCCCAAGACGAATTCACGCTGCAAAGAAATGTTGTTTTGAGCTTCAGCAGCTTCAGCACGAAATCAAAAATTAAAATATTGACGAAAGGTCACCAGATAACCTTGATAGGCAATGACTTCGGCGACCTCCTCGTAGACAGCACAAGCCCTGAAGGCAATGCGGGTGATGTTCTGATTTTTGCTTCGGGAAAATCGCTGCCAACAGTGATTGCGAAGGGGAAAAATGGTGTGAGAGGGGAGGATGCTGTCTGCACGAGTGCATTGACTCCCTGCGTTCCTCTCGATGATGCACAAACTCGGCTTCAGGCACCGCAAGATAATATCGAGTGGGAGGCAGAATCTGTTGATGAAAATTTTCAATGGGATAATTCGCGACTGACTGATCCGATGCGCAGAGATATCCGAAGTTCAGCTCTTCCTGCAGGTCCCCTAAGCTCTGGGTATTGCGATGGCGGAGAGAGTATACATCTGCGCATCGATGGCGAATTTTGGTCCGGTTACGTAACCCTTCGTCAACACCTCGTGCATCCAAAAGCTAACGCGGCCGGGGTTCAGCAAAGTCCTAGGGATGCGGTTCTCTTTGAAGCACAGCCTGGGAAAAACGGCTTCTCCGGCGGAAATGTCAGAATTTTGCGATATTCCAAATTTGAAAACGAAATTCAAGTTTATACGTCAGAGGGTGATGGAGGATACGGTGGACTTCGTATGAAAAGTCCGGCATCTGCGAAAAGCTCTGAACACACTTTAAGTTCGCAAAAAAGAGGCGAGGAGCTCATTACCAGTGGCATTTCAGCCCACTACCGGATGGTCGGAAATTGCGCGAGCGAATTTGGTCGGCCTCCTCATTACATCAATGAAATCATTCCAATTAGATTCTCCGCAGATAAAATTGCCACAACAACGCAAGAATTATTGAGAAGAAGAGAACTCATAATCCCGGCTCAGAGCGAAGGAAAGGATGATTTATTGAGCCTTAATCCGCGCGCGCCATCTGGAGTGCGCGGGCGCCCAGGAAAAGTGGATGTAAAAAAAGTCAAAGACTGGATGACCTGGAGAGCATACATCCCGAAATATTATCCAGTGCCAGCCGATTCACGAACTCAATCAACGGAACCAGAAATGTTGGGAAGATTCTCACTTGAAACGTTCGGACTCAAGACACTGCCATTGAAGTACTGAGAAATTTCAAACTCGATTGCAGGTTCACCTGTCGCATCGATTGGTCCATATTTGCTTGCACCATCAGCGGTAAAATCTGGACTCTGCAGCACTCCAGCAAGCTTTGCGGGGTTATTTCCTCCGGCTTTGTACTGCGCAGTCCTGGACAAGAGTAAACTATCGAACGCTTGCCGCTCGATGTCGAGGACACTCTCACCCGCTGAAAGCTCACGACGCAGGTAAGAAAGAAATGAACCTGAACGTTGAACCGGAACTCGCGCACCATTGAGGAACTGGTCTGCAATGGATTGACGCCCACCTGCTTCTTGCCACGTCCGATCGCCAAGATATCGAACAGAGCGTGCCTCATAGAATGCAAATGTATTTGCAATGAGACGAACTCGATCGAGGGAATCGGGAACAAACAACGCTGTGAAGGGAACATGCGCGGGTGCCTTGATTGATGAAGGATCGAATTTTCTCTTCTCTTGTGCAGCTTTTTTCCTCGCTTCTGCCACTATTTTTGCGTATTCAGGGCCCCTGTGTTTGCCATCCTGTGGGCCAAGGAGCGACTTGACGGGTTCCTGAAAAAGATCGGAAAGCTCGTCAACAAATTCTACGCGTTCGATTTGAAAACCTTCGCTCTTGCAGACAGCTTCAAAGGCTTTCGACATCTCTACCCCGTAGCCATCCGCGGGCGACATGATTGAAACAGTCTTGCGATTTTGTTGTTTGAGGTAGCTCACTTGAGCTCTTGCCTGTGATTGAGCGAGCGTCCCCATGCGGACAATGTAATTTGCATCCAATTCTTGTGCTAAAGTAACGGGACCCAACGCAAACAATGGAACGCCAAAAAACGCCGCAACTGAAGCCGCTCCTATTACCTGCCCACCCTGAAATGGGCCGATGATTGCATGAACTTTTTCTTTCAAAATTAGGTCCATTGTTGCTATTTCACTGGCACCTGAGTCGTTCGCGACGGTCTTTACAAAAACCTGATAATCGACACCATTTGCAGCTCTCGAATTCAAAAACGCTGCTAGACCTTTTAATGCACGCAGCTGCAGGCGAGAGAAAACACCACTTCCAAGTGGTAAAACCAGTCCGACGCGCATGTGCCGCGGGTCATCTTTGAGAAGAGTGTCGACTCGCTCACGAATTAAATCGACGGGCAATTGTTGATTGAGGCGAACGAGAGAAGATGCATTTACATTGCGGAGTTCGGTAATCACAGCCTGAAGGTTACCAATTCGAAAATTTCGAAAGACAGCAACTGGATCCTGCTCGTTTGCTGAAGATGCTCCCGCGCTATGGCTAGAGACTGAATTGGGCATAGATTTGCCTTTGCCTTTGCCTTCAAATTTTCACCGATACGCTGCTTCACATCATCTCTGGAGAGGCTCCAATCACCAAGAATTTTTAATTCAACCTTGCTGATGCCAGCAACGTCCATCACTTTGGCAAGCTTCTCAAGTTGCGTGACTTCAAATTGCGAATCTTTGAGCTGACGTCCAACTTCTGACCCCAAACCATAAACTCGCGCTTTATAGGTTGCGGGGAAAACAGGGTCTGAATAGCGTTTAAGCAAATCCCGAGCCTCTGCGTAGGATCTATCCATGACGTAAATTTGCACCAATGCATAGAAGCAAAGTGGAGAAATAGTTGAAGGCAATGATGAAGAACTCAACGCGAGTTCGAGATGACTGCGCGCTTGTTTTTGGTCATCACGGATGCTGTAGATGATGCCAAGACGACATCGTGCGAGAGCAAGATCGGCGGATGCGGCCATGGGATCGCTCTGAATCGCTTTAAATTTATCAAAAGCTTCATCAAAGTTTCGCAGCTGAAAAAGATGTTCGGCTTGATCGGTGGCTTCACTTGCGGCGAATGAAACCGCCTGAGGTGCAAGGACTAGGGAAAAGAGGCAAGCTAAAGATAGCTGCCTCAAAAACCTCGCGTTAAATAACTCAATCAGGGCTCGCAACACGAACCATTGCCGTGCGCAAGATACGTTCTCCAATTCGGTAGCCAGACACGAATTCATCGACGACCATTTCCTGCTGAAGAGTCGCATCAATTGTCTTGGCAATGGCATTGTGGAAATTCGGATTGAAAGGCTCACCCTTTCCTGGAAGTTTTTCCACACCATGCTTTTTGAGAGTATCTGCCAGTACCTTTGAGACTAGCTGGACCCCTTCAACAATCGAAGCCACTTGTTTGCCCTCTTCAGTGTCCACGTTCACGGTCAACTGCTCAATGACCGTCATTGCCTTGTCGAAGGAATCGATGACGGGAAGCAAGTCGCGAGCGAACTCAGAGATGCAGTAGCTACGGAGGTCTGACTTTTCTTTGTCCCATCGCTTACGAGAATTTTCAAAGTCAGCGGCGATTCGATACATGCGATCATTGGTTTCGTTGAACTTTGCTGTTATTTCATTAACTTGAGCCTGAAGAGCAGAGACCTCACTAATTTCAGCGGAAGATGTGCTACTTCCTTGTGCACTTTCAGACACACCTTCAGATGCCATTGAATCCTGAGCTGAGTTTCCGGGCTCGGAGCCTGAGCCCCCATGAGAAGAAGCATCAGAAGTCAGGTTGAAGCGTCCCATTTGCGTGCTGAAATACATAAAGTTGCCTCCTGAGAGTCACATAACTAAAAAGCACGCTCAATGTAAGCAAGACCCGCGGCGGGTCAACCATGTCTTGGAGGAAATTTCCAGGCCGACGCTTGCCAAGCAGATGAGCCCGGGAAACAATAAGATGCCTTTAGATAGCGATGAATCTGCGAAGGAAAGACGCACATGCTCGACCCAAAATATGTTCGTGACAACCTCGACCTCATTAGCAAAGCGGCACAAGTCAAACGGATTGCATTTGACGCAGAAAAATTCGCTGCAGTGTTTGACTCCCGTTTGGCTGCCCTTGAAGAAACTGAGAATCTGCGTCGCCAGCGCAATGAAGGGTCGGACGCCGTAAAAAAAGCCAAGACTCCGCAAGAGCGAGAATCACTTTTGAACGCCATGCGCGAGGTTGGCCAGAAGTTGACTGGCGCGGAAGCCCGCCTGCGTGAGATCGAGGCCGAATTTGAAATCGTGCAGAATTTGGTTCCGAATCCTCCCTCCGATGACACCCCGGTTGGCGCCACAGATGCAGATAACGTTGAGTGGCGTAAAGAGGGAATCGTCCCGCAATTCAACTTTAAACCTCTCGATCATATCGAGCTCGGACAAAAATTGGGCTTGATTGACTTCAATCGCGGCGCAAATATCGCAGGCTCGCGCAGCTATTTTCTAGTTGGTGCGGGCGCTGAACTTGAACGAGCGGTTCACAACCTTGCAGTCGATATTCTCACTCAACGCGGATTTACATTGATGAGTGTTCCGGTGTTAGTGCGCTCTTCGGCAATGCAAGGCACTGGGTATCTTCCAGGTGGTGCAGATCAAGCCTATTTTGTTGAGAAAGATGACATGTGGCTTGTCGGCACCGCTGAAGTGAGTTTGGCAAGTTATCATGCAGGAGAGATTTTAGAACCATCGCAATTGCCCGTGAAGATCTGCGCCCACTCAAGTTGCTTTCGACGCGAAGCTGGTGCGCATGGAAAGGATACCAAGGGCCTATATCGAGTCCATCAATTTCAGAAAATTGAACAAGTTGTTTTGTGTAAACCGGACAAAGAAGAGTCGGATCGTTTGCACATGGAACTACTCACGAATGCCGAAGACTTGCTCAAGTTGCTGGAACTTCCCTACCGAGTTGTGAAGGTTTGCACAGGTGACTTGGGGCAAGGACAAGTTAAAAAACATGACATCGAAACCTGGATGCCAAGCCGTAATGCCTACGGCGAGACACACAGCTGTTCGAGCTTTTACGACTATCAAGCGCGCCGCTTGAAGATCAGAACCAAGGATTCGAATGGGAAGAACCAATTCGTGTACACGCTCAACAACACTGAAGTTGCAACGCCGCGCGTTCTGATTCCGTTGTTGGAAAATCACCAGACAGAGGATGGGCGAATCCGCATTCCGCAGGCTCTGCGCAAATATATGGGTGGGCGGGAATTTATTAGCTAAGCGCAGATCATTTGATTCAAGGAGTTAAGAATGACAACGTCAATCCTAGTTCCATGTACCTCCTGTGGTGCGCTGAATCGCGTTCCTGAGCAAGTCGAACAGGGCAAAGCAAAATGCGGTAAATGTAGCGAAGCTCTCAAGCACAAAGACTCTGTTCACGAAGTTAGCGGGGCGGTTCTTGCTAAGGCAATTTTCAACAGTCCGATTCCTGTTATCGTGGATTTTTGGGCGCCTTGGTGCGGTCCTTGTGTTGGATTTGCGCCAACCTTTAAGCAATTTGCAGGAACACACAAAGGTAAAGCGCTATTTTTGAAGTGTGATACGGAAGCTCATCAAGATGCCGGAACTCGATTTGGCATCCGCAGCATTCCAACTCTCATTGTTTTTGAAAACGAAAAAGAGAAGGCACGGCAAAGTGGTGCATTGCCGTACCCCCATTTAGAAAAATGGATTGGATCTCATGTCGCACTCTAAAGCACGATATGAGCCAATTAGTCTTTGAACCGATAAGTTAAACGCAATTCACGTGCGGCCTTAGTTTCGTCGACACGTTCACGGAAGACTCGTGTCGGTGCCTGCTCGACGTTGGGTGTGCTGAGAATTTCTTTTACAGCATTCACAAACCGATCCATTTCTGAGCGACTTTCTGTTTCCGTAGGCTCGATCATGATCGCGCTCTTCACGCAAAGCGGGAAATGAACTGTCATGGGATGCATGCCGTAGTCGATCAACCGTTTGGCAATTTTGGTAGTATCGAGATTTGTTTCACGTTGATTGCGATCGTTGAACACGACTTCATGAAGGGTAGGTGCATTGATAGGAAGATTCAACACATCTTTCAACTGCGAGCGCATATAATTAGCATTCAAAATTGCATTCTCAGAGACTGCACGGAGTCCTTCGCCACCGAGTGCGCGAATATAACACCAGGCGCGAATAAACATTCCGTAGTTGCCATAGAAGGCTTTCACACGGCCAATACTCTGTGGAGTGTCATCAACCAAGACAATCTGCTCACCCTTTTTCTCAAGGCGCGGAATTGGGAGAAAAGGAACTAAACGCTCAGAAACTGCAATAGGACCTGAACCTGGTCCGCCGCCGCCGTGAGGAGTGGAAAATGTTTTGTGCAAATTGAACTGGATGACATCTGCGCCGAAATCGCCAGGGCGACTGAGTCCAAGAACCGCATTGAGATTCGCGCCATCGATGTAAAGAAGCGCGTCTCGCTCATGCAACATGTCGGCAATTGTTTGAATATTCTTTTCAAAAATTCCGAGCGTATTTGGGTTTGTTGTCATCAGCGCGGCAATATCATCATTCAACACCGCAGCGAGAGCTTCAGGATGAATCACACCGTCCTCGCCTGTCGCAATTTGAACGATTTGGAAACCTGCAAGTGCCGCCGACGCAGGGTTGGTTCCATGCGCCGTGTCTGCTGTGAGAATTGTTTTTCGCTGGCGACCTTTGGCTTTGTGGTAAGCAGCAACGAGCATTAATCCGGTGAGTTCTCCATGTGCACCAGCAGCGGGCTGAAGAGAAACTCCAGGCATTCCAGTGACGCCTTTGAGATCTTCGGTGAGTTCCCACATGACCCGCAAATGCCCCTGACTCCATGCAATAGGATCATAGGGATGCGCTTCGCTGAGTTCACCACTGCGCGCAATTTCCTCGTTTAAACGAGGATTGTACTTCATCGTACATGAGCCAAGCGGATAGATTCCTAAGTCGATTGCATAATTCCACGTCGACATGCGAGTGAAGTGGCGCATCACTTCTGGCTCGCTCAATTCTGGAAGACGCGCTTTTTTGGAACGAGTCTTTTTATAAATTTTCTGAGGGTCAATTCGAGGAACATCAAGAGAAGGAAGATCGGTTCCGACAGCCCCGGGACGCGAGTTTTCAAAACTTGGTGGTTCCTCAAGAACGACCGCATGACCTGTGCTTTTTTTCAAAAAGTCCATGATGAATCTCCTCAGGCCAATTCACGCAACAACTGCGCAAGGGTGTCGATATCTTCGCGTGACTTCTTCTCTGTGACACACACGAGCAATCCGGTGGTGTCTTTGCCGTCAAAGCGGCTGAGCGCTACACCAGGAGCAACACCACGCGCCGCAGCTTTTTCAAAGAAGTCTTGTGCTGAACCTTTCAGGTCAACAACAAACTCATTGAAAGTGGACTGCTTTGCAAAACGAAGTTTTGCTTTTCCAGTCGCGACAAGTGCTTCCTTCGCATATTCGGTCTTGGACAGGTTCTGCACTGCAAGCTCGTGAAAACCCTCTTTACCAATCATCGTGAGCCAAATTGTTGCCCACAGGGCGATGAGATTTTGATTGGTGCAGATGTTTGAGGTCGCTTTGTCGCGGCGAATGTGCTGCTCACGGGTTGAAAGTGTCAGTGTATACGAGCGACGGCCTTGAGCATCAACGGTTTCACCGCAAAGCCGGCCGGGCATTTGTCGAACAAACTCCATCTTTGAAGTAAACAATCCAACGAATGGGCCGCCGAAGCTTTGCGGAACACCGAAGCTCTGACCTTCACCTGTTGCAATATCTGCTCCGCAATCACCAGGAGACGGCAGAACCGCGAGGCTGAGTGTTTCAGGCGTGCTGACGATAAACAATGCACCTTTGGCTTTGGCCGCCGCCGCAAGAGATTCAAGATCTTCAACACAGCCGTAGAAATTCGGGCTCTGAATAATCACCGCCATCACTTCGTCAGTGACGAGGCTCTTCAAAGAATTGAGCGAAGTAACTCCTTCTTCAAGAGGAACGAAGGAAATCTCAACCCCAAGATTTGCAAGATAGGTTTTGAGGACCTGAACATACTCGGGATGAACAGAAGAGGAGACAAGCAGGCGTTTTTTATCTTTGTTCAAACGCATCGCCATCAGTGCGGCCTCAGCAAGTGAGGTTGACCCGTCGTAGTGAGACGCATTCGAAACTTCCATTCCAAAAAGCTCGGCGACCATCGTTTGAAACTCGAACAGCGCCTGCAACGTGCCTTGCGATAGTTCGGGTTGGTAGGGCGTGTATGACGTGAGGAATTCGCCGCGTAGGGTCAGCTGATTGACCGCCGATGGACACATGTGATCGTAGATGCCGGCACCGATAAAGCTCAGCGCATTCTTTGCATAACGACCATCCTTCATCAATGTTCTGATCCGCCGACGAATTTCCAGCTCAGACTGTGCCGGACCGCTTGGGAGCACACCGTTGAAACGCACGTTGGCTGGAATTCCAATAAGCAAATCCTCAATAGAATTCGCACCACAAGCCTTCAGAAGATCCGCTCGATCGGCGGGAGTTGTGGGAAGAAAACGATGTTGAACAGTCATGATCACGCTCTCGTTCATTGTTGATAAAAATCAAAAGGGCGTCACTCAGACGCCCCTCAGTGGCTATCAGTGATTCGCTTCTTCAGCGATGTACTTCATGTACTGATCCGAGGTCATCAGATTTCCGGGCGTCCCCTCAAGAGAGACTTTGATAAGCCAATTTTTACCATGAGGATCTTGTGCGATGTCCTCTGGTGCCTGCGTTAAGGATGTATTGACTTCTGTCACAGTACCCGCTGCAGGCATGTACAAATCGGATACGGTTTTGGTTGATTCAATCGTTCCGAATGATTCGCCAGCTTTGAATTTACTGCCCACCTTTGGCAACTCAAGGTGCACAACATCACCCAATTGCTCAATCGCAAATGAGGTAATGCCGACAACGCCATCAGTTCCGTCGACGCGAATCCACTCATGCTCTTTTGTATAATGAAGTTCCTTTGGATAATTGTTCATGAGGAACACTCCCGATAATTAAAGTTGTGCCGTTCCGTTTGTGTAAAAAGGCTTTTTGACCACCAAGGCTCGTTTGCGCTCGTTGCGAATTTCGACAAAAATTTCGCTTCCGACCGGAGAAAACTCAGGAGCGACATACGCCATACCAACGTTCAAATTGAGCGATGGTGCCACCGTGCCGCTGGTGACCCAGCCGAGTTCGCGCCCACCTTCGAGCGCCGAGAAAATTTTGTAACCGTGCCGGGCAATTGCTTTGTCGAGCATTTGTATTCCGACAAGCTGGCGAGAAAGTCCACGTTCCTTTTGCTCAGCAAGCGCTGTAGAGCCAATAAATTCGCCCTTGGCAAATTTGGTGACCCAGCCCAAACCGCACTCAAGCGCGTTGATACTTTCGTCCATGTCATTTCCGTAGAGGAGATAACCCATTTCCAAGCGAAGGGTGTCGCGCGCTCCAAGTCCGCAGGGCTTTCCACCAAATTTTTGCGCACCCTCGACGAGAGCGGCCCAAATACGCGGCGAGTGCTGTGCAGGAACATAAAGCTCGTATCCCAATTCACCCGTATAACCGGTGCGAGCAATGATGGAGGGTTGTCCGAGGACCTTGCCCTCAGCAAACCAATAGTACTTAAGGCCAGCGATGTTGATGTCAACAAACTGCTGAACAAGTTCGCGAGCTTTCGGGCCCTGCACAGCAATCTGCGCATATTCAGCAGACTGATTTTCGAGAACAACACCCGAGGAGGGTAGGTGAGCTCGCAACCATTGCTCATCTTTTTCTGCGTTTGAAGCATTTACGCAGACCAGAAAACTATCGATACCCCGGCGATAGACAATGATGTCATCGATCACGCGACCATCGTCCTTGCAAAGCGCCGAATACTGCGCCTGTCCAATGGCAATTTTAGTGACGTCATTGGTGGTCATGCGCTGAAGAAAATCGTTAGCACCGCGGCCCGAGACCATCAGTTCGCCCATATGGCTTACATCGAAAAGTCCAACGCTGGTGCGAACGATCTTGTGTTCGTCAAGTACGCCCGAATATTGAACAGGCATGTCCCAACCACCAAAGTCAACCATGCGCGCACCAAGGCGGCGGTGCTCTTCATTGAGCGGAGTGCGCTTGAGAGGAGTTTGTGACGCCACGTTCTTTTTCCTTTATTTACCAACCAATTTATTCAGGTTAGCTCTGTAGAAGTCGCACGCTTTTTCAACAATCTTTTCAGCATCGGCGCGATGCAACCACGCGCCGACTTCAACGACTTTTTTCTCGAGGGCTTTGTACGAACGGAAGAATTGCTCGATCTCTTTCAAGACATGCGGATTCACTTCGCTGAGATCAGTGATGTGCTTAAACTGGGGATCGTCGGAATGAACAGCAATAACTTTGTCGTCTTCCTCGCCACCGTCGATAACCTTCAAACAACCAACGACTCGCGCGTTCATTATGCAGAGTGGCACTGCAGGTTCTTGGCCAAGAACCAACACGTCAAGAGCATCACCATCATCGCAATAGGTTTGCGGAATGAAGCCGTAGTTCGTGGGATAGACAACTGAACTCGACATAACGCGGTCCATAAAAAGCATGCCGGATTCTTTGTCGATTTCGTATTTGCTCTTCGAGCCGCGTGGGATTTCGATAATTGCATGGACGATGGAGGGTGCTTTCTTGCCAACGGCAACGGAATGCCACGGGTGCCAAGGATTGACGCTCATGATGATGACCTCTTGGAAAGCGAATGGTTTCAAAGACGGCTGGTTTTAACCCCGAGCCGTCAGTTCAGCAAGAGATCCACGAAGGTTTGACTCAGATTTGATGCGACTCAATAACGCCCTCTTGAACCAAGGCATCGATGGAGCCTGGCTCATTGTCTTCGACCGTTTCCATGGCATCTCCCTCGCTTGCAGGTGCGAGAAGTTTGAGCAGATCTTCGCGCGAGAGATTTTTGAAGATCTCAGCATCTTCTTCAACAAATCGCTCAAATATTAGTTTCTTGCGATTGATAATTTCATCGATTCGCTCTTCAAGGGTCCCTTTGGTCACGAGTTTGTAAACCTGGACGTTCTTCTGCTGACCGATGCGGTGAATGCGGTCGGTGGCCTGGTTTTCTTTGGCGGCATTCCACCAACGATCGAAGTGAATGACGACGTTTGCTGCGGTTAAGTCGATACCCGTGCCGCCCGCCAGCAGCGACCCAAGAAAAACCTTAATTTCAGGGTCTTCCTGGAACTGTTTTACGATAAGGCCACGCTGGGTCGACTGTCCGGTGAGGACAACGTGTTTGACGCCCCGCTGGTCGAGACGCTCGCTGAGGCGATTGATCATTTTAGCGTACTGCGAAAACACCACAACTTTTTGATCGCTGGCGAGCGCTTCACTCAAAATTTCATCAAACAACGCGAGTTTGCCACTGCCGACTGATTCATAACGAGAATCTAACATTCCGGGATCATTACAAATTTGCTTTAAAAATGAGATTACCGAGAAAATGTGAACATAGGGGATTGGCCCCTGTTCACTTTCAAGTGCCTCGACCAATTCACGCCCCCGCAGCGAGAGCGCCTCATTGTAGAGCTCCACTTGCCGTTTGTTCAGGTTGCAATGGCGAATGTCTTCAACCTTGTCGGGAAGATCGGTCAATACATCGCGCTTATTGCGGCGCAGTTTAAATGGATGGATCAGCCGCTGAAGCTCGAGATCGGCCATGGCGGTTGATCGCTTATCGGACATATATTTCTTCTTAAATTCAGAGTCCGTGCCAAGATAATTCGGAGCAATATAGTCAAAAAGGTTCTTGAGCTCGAGAAGGTCATTTTCAAGTGGAGTACCGGTTAAACACAATCGCATCCGACTGCCTATCCGCACTGCCGCGCGATAGGTGCGAGTCGATTGATTCTTCACAAGATGCGCTTCGTCGAGAATAACCAATTCGGTTGGACAGCGCATTAAGAATTCAAAGTCACGCATCAGGATCCCGTAACTTGTGACAAGCACAGTATGCTGATTGGGGCGGCGCAGTGCATCGTGCTTGCGCTCGGCGCCATGGTAACAAACCACACGCACATCGGGGACGAACTGAGATAGCTTGTCCAACCAATGATCGATGACACTTGTTGGACAAACGACAAGACTCAATTTGTTTGGTTCTCGTTGAGAGACAGCAGACAACAGAGCCATTGTCTGGTGGGTTTTACCGAGGCCCATTTCATCTGCAAGAAGTCCGCCCAGACCATTTGAATACAACCACCAGAGCCATTTAAATCCGTCTTTTTGATAGGGTCGAAGATTCAACTGGGTTTTGGCTAGGCTTGGCATTTCGATATCATTCATGCCGAGCAAACCAGAGCGCAGGCGCGCAACAACATCGCCGGTTCCTACAATTTCGCTTTCTGAAGCAAATTGTTCTCGAAATTTTATCAATTCGAGAGTGGTGAGCTTGACACGCCCATCGGATTGAACGCGCTGGGCAAGCCAGTCCAACTCTTCAGGGAGTTTCAGCCAACCCTGTTTTGTATTCAGAAATTTACGGCCCTCTGCGCGGGCGCGGAGGATTGAAACAAGTAAATTGGAATGCGCGAGCGCTGCCACGGAAGCTTCAGAATTAATGTCCGAACTTAGATTTGTTGATCCGTCGCTCGGCTTGGCATCGGCTGTCTCAGGGAGCAAACCGCGGAATGTAGGTTCAACGAAAAACGATCCGTCGTGGGTGGTCTTGAGCTTCAACTCGGGAATAGTGAATTTTGAGAAAACCTTAACCTTTGCCAATTCGGTTGCGACTTTCACTTGAGCAGTCTCGCGAAGGCGCTCAAAATTTGTTTCCAATAGCGATGCAGCCGTGTCGCTTTCAAGGGTTGCGATTCGCGGATATTCATCCCATCGAGCCATTTGCGCCGGAGACATTTTGTCTTGATATAAAATCAACCCTGATTTTGGCAGATAAACGCCGAGTCGTCCGACGCTGCGAATCGGAGCTGAGTCGAGCTCTATGACTTTTCTGACGCGCCCAATTGAGTCGCGAATTGAAACTGTCCGATAGATTTGAATTCCAGAAGCACCGTGTTTGCGACAATCAAAAATTCGCTCCGCAGAGAGTTGAGCACTGACAATTGAAGCAATTTTCTTAGGAAGCTGCGCTTTGACCTCGGGCGACGTGAGAACTCGAAGTGCATCATCCACTCCAAGATTATAGGTGAGTGCCTTTTTCTGACCATACTCAATGGTCAACTGAAGACTGTAGTCCTCTTCTTTCCATGTTGAATCTGTGATCCGAGCCTTGCCCTCGGTTAGAATAATTCCGAGACCGCGCGATGCATCGCCAGACGCAGTTTTCTGAGCGTCTGCCAACAGAGAAGACTGCTCGGGAGTGGATTCCGATAAAAGGACATGTTCGAAAGTTGATTCTTTTTTGAAAAGATACTTGTCCGCTCCATTGCCAGACAAACCAAACTTTTCCAGCGCTTCAGGCCGTTCTTGATCCAAGACCAAACAGAGCGCGGCAATGTGCGAACACTTTTCACCCTTGCGTCGATTTGCCTGACAAGTGCATTCCATCCACTGGACGCCCTTGCCTTGTGCGTGCAGCTTCAAGCGAACATCGTAGTTTTCTCCAATTCCAGCGCGTACGCGGGCGCTGACAAGCTCGCCATAGAAAGAGAGTTTTGTCACACTTCCTGAACGAAAGAGCGAAACCCCTCCTTGCCAGTGGGGCCCAGTGAATTGCGGGAAGACAATATCTACGAACGAAAGACCGGCCATGCTCACTCCAGGATGCGCTGCAAAAGCCGCCCCAATTACTGACTAATTTTTTCGAATTTTACGCGTTCTTTGCGATCAATCTTCAGGTACTGTGCAAGGCTGATTTGCGCCAGCGAACTTGCGCGTACAACCCAGTTTTTGGGACTTGCAACAACAGTGCCAATTGCGACATTTTGAGGTGACTCAAGAGGCGCAACTCCACTGAACCAAGTATAAAGTGTTCCGCGTTCTTCCGCATCAGAAAGTGTTCCAGTCTTTCCTCCAATTTCGAAACGATCGCCTGCTGTTCCTTTGCGCCGAAAATACCTTCGACTTGTTCCAGAGAGGATTGTCTCTTGCATGAGGCGTTGCATTTTATCGGCGGTTTTCTTTGAAAAGATGCGAGAGATCTCTAGGGGTGCGCCCGCATAAACTTGCTTGCCTGTCGCATCAAATGCGGCATCAACAAGGTACGGAGCCATTAAAACTCCTGCATTTCCTGAAGCTGCTGAAAGCATTGCCGCATGCACGGGAGAGAGCTTGCTTGAACCAAAACCTGCACCAGCTTCACCAACTTCAAGAGCGGTTGCCATTTCGAGTGCCGGCATGAGTGCAGCACTTGTTTCAATTCGAAAATCGCTTGGAATTGGCCGGTTAAACATATATTTTTCAGCGTACTGTTTCAGCGTTGCGAGGCCTGTTTCATAAAGCGCAAGTCGAGCGAATACGGTATTGCAGCTGATCCCGAACGCGTGCGAGAAACTCATCCTTTGGCGGTCTGATTGAGGGTCGCGCAGCCAATTCCGATTACGCAAGGAGCCACACCCGCCTTGAAAAGGAATTTCCTGATCAGGGTCGAGATTGTTCTTCTCGATGCTAGCGGTTGCCGTGACGATTTTCATGAGACTCGCAGCGGGTGCTCGAGCCGCAACTAAGATCGATTCTTCGCCAACGAGAGGACTGCGCGAATCGGCTCTTGTCTCGGCCATTGCCAAGACACGACCCGTGCGCGACTCGAGAATCACAACTGCTCCTGCAATGTTCCTTTGCGAAACAAGAGTTTTTTCCAATGCAGTTTGAAGCTCGGGTTGAATCGTGAGCTTCAAATTAAAGCCATTGGAGCTTACGAAAGCTGTTTTATCGCGGTAGGTCATCCGGCGCTCGATATCGCGCCACTGCAATTGTCCAAAAGGAGTCTTGAATGCGTGACGCTCGTTAGTGAGCTCTTCTCGTGGATCCTTATATCCTTGGTTCTGAAATGATCCGCCTATTCTCTGCGATGCATTTTCCGAATTTGGATCGTTTGCACCTTCTTCAGGTCCACTTTTGGCGCCTGTAATTGCTGAGTCAGACGACGTGGTGGCCTTCGGACTTGTCTCAAAGGCCTGAATCAGAAGACCTGCACTCAAACATGAAATTCCCGTCACCAACCGAAGGATCAATTGCTTCTGGGAGGTTTTCTTATGCATTTCGCTTGCCATGTTGTGACACTCTCACCGCAAAGCTCTGCCTTTCCAGCAGACCTTCAGGTGTCCTTTCGTACAATAGTGTAGGTCTTAAACAAACGATACGCCATGTCACCACTCTGCCAGTATGGGACATAACGCTTGCGAAGGGGTTCGACTTCGAGATTCTCGGGCCAACCCGAAGCCAAGAATGGCCTTGCCTCTGGCTCCTCAGACTCTGTAAACAGCAAAGAAAGATTCACATGGCTAAAGCTAGGGTTTCTTTGAATAACCTCTTTGACAACCGCAGTTCTGAGTTTGAGTACGGCTGCGGAAGATGAATTTTGCTGGCCATGGCAAACTCGAAAGAAAATTTCATTCCCAGCAATAAATTCCCATTTTTCAAGTGATCTTGGCTCAGAAAAGGAGAGATCAAAGAGGCCAGAGGCGCTGCCAAAATCACCGCTAATCTCCCAAATTTCAGCCCATGCAAACGGGCCGCCGTCGCACGCAAGCACCAGCCAAGCTCGGTCGAGCAAACTGCAGGTGGAAGATAATACAACCTGCGGCGCGAGCGAGGCTGGCAACAAGCCAAACCAAATTGATGAGCGCTGAGAGGGTGAAGGATATCGGGATTCATTTTGGCATCCACAACGATCGAGCATGCGCCGGGTTGTTCCGTACATCCGTTCGATGGCGCGCAGACGATACAATTGAACAGGCTGCAAACTGAGCGAACGTTCAATCCAATCCACATCAGGGATCAGGGCAGATCTTACAGGTGTCACGCGATTGTCTTGAGACACTTCTTTCCCCTTTGAACTGCTGCAAGGACGGTAAACTTGGGATGATGATCCGTCATCGAGGCCTGAGTTCTATTTTGCAGGAGTCGAGCGTGTTTTCAAAGAAAGCCCCAGGCGAGAACACAAATAATCGACAAGTCGAGACACCCACGGTAAGAGTAAAGTCGCGTGGTATCTCAATGCTTGCCGATGGCTGCAGTTTCCAGGGCAAAATGTTTCTGCAGGGAGAATCTCGCGTGGGCGGACACGTCGACGGTTCGGTGATCTGTGATGGGATTCTAACGGTTGAGGAATCAGCTGTCATTACAGGCGATCTCAACGGAGTTGTTGTTCTTTTTAACGGACGAATTGACGGTAATTTGCGTGCGTCGGACCTTCTTCGACTCAGCCCGACCGCTCGAGTCTATGGTGATCTTTCTGCAAAGCGTTTGGTTGTTGAGGACGGTGCCCGAATTGAAGGGCGAGTTTCCTATCTGACAACGAATGATTCCTCAGTCGAACATGAACCCGAAGAGATCGAGTCATCAGGCGATGAACCGATTCAAGCGGCCGTCTGACCAAGATAAGAGGGATGCATGACGTCAGCTGCTGATAAAAAAAGAACTATTAAAGAAATCTATCGCAACTCGAGCGAACGCATTTCATTGGCATTAAAGCTTTTTGGTCAACCCAGACAAGATGAACCACTTGCCTTTCAAAGTGAACGTGATTTCGAAACCATTTCAGGTTTGCTCTCGAATGCGGTTCAGGCTCAAAAACAAGAAGAAGCTAACGACTATCGCTCAGCGATTATTGATGTTGGAGTTTGGCTTGTTGGCGTGTACACCAAGGATTTTCTAGAAAATCATAAAAACTTTCAGCCTAATGTTCTCTATGTTGTTAAAAAGGGGCTCGAAGTTCTGCATTTGATGCTTCATCGCGACCTGCGACGCAGACAACTTTCTCCAACCGAGAGTCAGGTTTATCACGAGTTTAAGAAGCTGGTTGCTACAATGCCTAAAGCAACCCAAAATACGAGCGATGATTTGCATGGCAACTTAGGTCGCAAATCTTCGTGAAGTTTGCTCACCAATAATCTGCTTGAATCGCTGTATCCGCGTTCACTCGACACAAACAAGCCAACCTTAAATCAGAAGCAAGACCTTGCCGACTGAGCGTTTGTTCTTCAAGCTCCGTGCGCGGTGTGAGCTCAATTCCTTGTCCGCCTAGGTTTCGAACAGCGCATTTTCCGCAAACTCCCACACCAGAACAAGATGCACCAACGGGAATACCAAATCGTCGCAAGGCAACCCAAAGATTAACTCCTTTGCGCAGCAGCAGAGTTTTAAGAATTTCTCCGCTCTTGCGGCGCAGTTCGAGTGTCACTTTTTCACTCTGTGTGCCTGCCTGACCAAATGTGGGGATCATGATTTTTCCTTAAGCTTGGCGAACGGAGCGAAATTCAGGCTTTCTCTTTTCAACGAAGGCTGCCAGCCCCTCTCGAGCCTCACTTCCAGAAAAACGCTGAGAAAATAGCTGCGCTTCGAATTCAAAGCCAAGCTGGCCCGTTGCAGAAAGGGCAGCAAGCGCTGCTTTTTTCGCAGCACGAACTGCAGAGGGCCCTTGAGCTGCAATTGAATTCGCAACAGTTTCAACTGCACTCGAAAGTTGGTCGTGCTCAACTACACGATTGAGCAAGCCCAGTTGAAATGCTGCATCTGCGCTATACCGTTCTGCAGAAGTCATCCATTCCAAAGCACGTGAATATCCCATTCGCTGAACGAGACGCTGTGTGCCACCAAACCCTGGAATCAATCCGAGACCAACTTCCGGAAGACCAAATTTAGCCTTTTGCGAAGCAATCATAAAATCGGCGGCGAGCGCGAGTTCAAGGCCTCCTCCCAACGCAAATCCCTGGATCTGTGCGATAACGACTTGAGGAAGGTCTGACAGTGCAGTGAAGACATTTTGTCCTTGCTTCGAAAACTCATACGCTTGCTGAGATGAATAGTTGAGCATTTCTTTGATATCTGCACCGGCAACAAATGACTTGTCGCCAGAAGTTCGCAAAATAATAACGCTGAGATCATCTTCTTTTTGAAGCTTTTGAATTGAAGTGATGAGTTGAGTCAGGACTTCAGAATTAAGCGCGTTGAGTGCTTCGGGCCGGGAAATTTCGATGGCAGCAATACCGGCTTGGAGGTTAGAAATGTGAACGCATTGGGTTGTCATCACTGCTCCTCTGGCAGGCTAAATATTTTCAATACGGTAACAAACCACGCATCAGAGCTCAATCCCAACCAGGAAGGGCAAATGGTTTGACGAGTTTCAGTTGCTTTCTTGGCAGGGATTCAAATTCCGCACGCTTGTGTGTGCTATTTGGGCTAAATTTAATTCGAATTCGCTGCTCGATTCCGTTCAGTGCACTGCGCGCTAGAAACTCATGTGATTGCGTGATTCCCTCAATCCACCATCCTTTGTTTATGACATCTGCCCTAATGCGTATTAGAGGAGTCGGTTTGATGGCGACGATTTCTGAAAATTCAGAGGATCGAAAGAAATGTCGTGAAGCTCGGCTGGCAATTTCAATAACTGATCCGTTGTGTTTGTTCAGGATCCACGTTCTACAACTCTGCCAGATTTGTGAAGAGGTGGAAGGAGCGGATTGGAGTTGCCGCAAAAGCTCTGCGCTCCAGCTGACAGCTTCTCCCTGAGCCAACGCCCACGCACGCAGGCGAGACTGCCTTGAGACTTGTTCTCCCTTCAGAACAACGGCGTCCGGAAGTTCTTTACCGAGGCGAAAAAGACCATAGATGCAACGCTGCCCGGAGGATGTCTTCTGAACCATGAGAATTGCGTCCTGCAAAGCGACCGCTTTGGGGTCAAACGCCAAAAGGGGCTTAGGAACGAGAAGGCGACCATCGGATAACCAACGCACTGCGCGGTTGGACACTGCAGGGATAACAGTTGCTGATCTTTGATCAGTCATGCCTAGCCAATGATGTGCTACTCGAAAAAGAGCGAGGCTAAGCACGACTAAGCTTGATAAAGACAAAATACGCATCAACAAAAAAGCCGTCTCCCGAGAATCGCACTGCGCGTGCTTGAATCTCTGTGAAGACGGCTTGGAAAAAACACAAGGCCCGCGTGACCTCGGCTGAAAACAGCAGCAAAATTACGATCCGCTGCCCGATTTTTTTAGGTACGTTCGACTTGGCAAGACCCGCGGGGATTCTGCCGCTGCGACGGGAGTTAGACCCATAATTGCAGCGGATGTCTGACCCCCAGGCACCGACTGCGTGTGAGTAGGACGGTGCGATGTTGCTGATGCGGCTGAACTCTGGTTCACCGCTGACAGCGGTCGAGCCTCATCAAAGCGATTCATTCCCGATAGCGGGATGCTTGAGTTTTGCCGGAGAGAATGGCTTTGGCTTGGGGTCGCGTGCCGAAAGGAGTTTTTGAGTCGTCCCAACAAACGCTGACCAGAGTCCACTGAAGCACGGAGTCGGTCTAGGTCCGACGCAACTTCGCGAGCCTCGCCTGGGAGCGAGGTTGTCATTAACCGACACATTTGTTGATGGTCCGCAAACCAGTTTTCAAGATCCTTAACCAAGTCATCGCTTTCCGTGGCGGCGCCTAGTGGCGACACGCACATGATTTGAATGCCCCGCACAGCTCACCTCCTTTCCTAACATGTGAAGCGCATGACCTTCGGCAGATTGTCAAAAGACTTTACTGCAAATCGAAGAGCGCTCCCTGCCTCCTATTTGCACATTCGGCAGGATTTCTGACGTCTTGAATACTTCTACGAAAACTAAAGGCGGAACTGAATTGGCTGAGAAATTGCTGTGTTTCTCAATATATAGCGGGAGGCCAAAATGAGCTGTTCATGCTCAACCATCGTTCTGCACAGAACCGTTACCCTATCATTGAGACTTTCCTCAACGAGCCACACCAATATTTCGCGAAGAATGAGTTCAATACGATCGCTTGGACGCAAGCGCAAATAATCGCGCAAGCGAATAAAATTGCCGTGAGAAAGCCGCCAGCGCGCGAGTGCAGAAAAGAAATTTTCGAGCATTTCTGTGTCGGGTGCGAGAACAACCGTCGATGCTCGTAAGTTCAATACTCTGCGAAACATTTCGCGAAGCATCACAGAGACTGCATCCGAGATCCCTTGAGCCTCTGAAATTTCTCTCAAACACCCTGGTGCAGAATGAGTGGAATTGAGAGTTCCAAAATAGGGGTGAACACCAGACAAAATCCATCGCCGGATAGAGCGCACGTCAACCACTTCGGGACGCCGACGCAGAATTCTCAAGCGCCCACTATCACTAGAAAAATCGGCCGCGCCGAGAAAAATCGGGTCGGGCGAAATAGGGAGAAGTGCTTCGCGCGCCATCGCCCGCATTAAGCTCTCTTTGAGGAAAAGAGGAGAGACGTTGAAATCGACCCCAGGCGCGCTTGGGTCGGAGGTTGTCGACTGGCTCGCGAAAAACCCTAGACCAAGCACTGAATCAGGCAGCTCCCCATCGCGAGAAAGCTCTCTGAGGAACATGTTGAGTCTGTGCTCAGTTTTGAACAAATAGAGTTCGCGCTGCACCTTTGTTTTACCCCTTGGGTGCGAATTGTCCTGTCCCGGAGTCGCGAACGTCGGTGGTTACTGATCGCGCCAAACTGTCCAGAACCCCATTGATGAATCCACCGGACGCGGTTGAGCCGAACTGTTTTCCAAGTTCAACACCTTCATTGATGATAACATCCTTCGAAACCTCTGTGCGCGTCAGCAATTCTGCAGTGCAAATTCGGAGTATTGCCAAGTCAACCCTGGCAATTCGCGTGAGTTTCCAGTTCAGAGCATGTTTTTCAATGAGTTGATCGATGGACTCCCGCCGCTCGACAACCAATGTCGTAAGCAGTCGGACGAAATCATGAAGTTCGCTCAGCACCTCATTTTGTTGAAAAAATGCGCTGAACAGCGAATCGGAAAGAAAGGGCTGCTGTGCCGCTTCAACTTGGTATACAAGCTGAACTGCGAATCGTCGTGCATCGCGGAGCTGGTTTGGTTTCAAAGCCATCGCCGAACGGCTCAGTGGCGAAATCATTCAATGCTCCCTGGCTGCTGCAGATGGCTCTTCATTTCAATCATTTCAAGGACCGTTTCCGCTGTCTCGGCGCCCTTGTTTCCGGATTTTCCTCCGGCACGATCAAGGGCTTGCTCCATGGTATCGCAGGTCAAGATTCCGAAACCAACCGGAACCGACTTTGCCAACTGGACGTTCATCAAACCGCTGGACGCCGTTGAACACACGTAGTCATAATGACTCGTTGAGCCGCGCACGACCGCGCCCAAAACCACGACCCCATCCACTTTGTGGGTCTCAACAAGCCATTGAGCTGCGAGCGGTGATTCAAACGCTCCTGGAACCTCGAGTTCAACGATTTGCTCGAGCTTGATTCCACGCCTTTTCAACAAGGCGTGCGCCCCCTCGGCAAGCCGACGGGTGACAAGTTCATTGAAACGGCAAACAACTAACCCGATTTTCAGGGGTTTCTGGCGCACAGACATGACAAACTCCACTCTCGCAGCAATGGAAGTAACACCGGGGAGTCGGCTTACTCCAGGATCAATGCTCTAGTAAATGGCGCGCGACAATCATTCGCTGAATTTGCGAAGTTCCCTCATAAATCTGGAAGATTTTCGCATCTCGCATGAGCATCTCGACGGGATACTCACGGTTGTAGCCATAACCACCAAAAATTTGCACAGCATCTGTGGTAATCCGCATGCAAGAATCAGAAGCAAGAAGTTTGGCGATAGACGCGGTAAAGGTATTGCGCTGGCCTGCGTCGATTTCGCTCGCGGCCTTCCAGACCAACAGCCGGCTCGCCTCAATATCACGAGCCATTTCAGCGATCATGAACGCAACCGCTTGGTGTTCGGCAATTGGTTTGCCAAACGTTGTTCGCTGTTTTGCATAATCAATGGCACACATCATGGCTCGCTCGGCAAGACCAACTGCACCACTGGCAACAACCGGGCGCGTGCGGTCGAATGCACCCATGGCCAGGCGGAAACCATCGCCTTCTTTTCCAAGCATGTAACGAGCAGGCACTTCAACATTCTCAAAAGTCACGCCGCGTGTGTCAGAACACCGCTGACCCATGTTGTCTTCTTTTTTTCCGAGAATGACTCCTGGCGTGTTCGCTGGCACAACAAAACCAGTCATTCCCTTGTGTCCTGCAGCAGGATCTGTTTTTGCGAGAACAAAAAACCACTTCGCGTGACCTGCATTTGTGATCCACATTTTTGAGCCATTGATAATAAATTTGTCGGCGGCCTTACGAGCCGTCGTTTTGATTCCCGCAACATCCGACCCAGCGCCAGGTTCGGTGACGCAGTAAGCAGCCATCTGGGGCTCTTCAACCATTGGAGCCAGGAATTCTTTGTAAATTGCTTCATTCCCACCTAAAATAACCGGCACTCCAGCCAATTCATTGGCAAGCGCCGCTGTGCAGAAGCCAGCACTGCCCATCGAAAGAGCTTCACCGATCAGCGCGTGCCCGAAGACACCCAAACCAAGACCACCAACCGACTCCGGAACAAATGCATTGAGCAGACCAAGTTGATGCGCCTTTGCAAACAGTTCCAACGGAAATCGCGCAGTCTCATCGAGTTCGCGTGCTTTTGGCCAAACTTCCTTATTTGCAAAATCGCGTGCGAGATCAAAAAGAGCCTGATTTTCTTCATTCAATTTAAACATGGACATGATGATATGCCTCCCACTGTTACCTAAGCAGTGTATCACCTGGCCACAGGTGGCGCCTCGCATCATCCCCAAAGGTTTGGCACGTCAATAGCGCCACGGTCTCGGTATTATGATTTGCTTCGGCGAGGGAGAGGGGTGGTAGAATCGGAAGAGAAGTTTTGTAAATAGGCAAGGAGTCGGACTCATGGGTGGCACAAAAACCAGCTTCATGAAAAATGTTTTCAACGGCACTATTCAGGAATCGCTGCTTCATCATTTTCCATTTTTTAATACCAACCGTGAAGAAGAATTCCGTCTCGTATCCCAATCTGTTGGTGATTGGTTAAAAGACAACGTTGACGCGATGAAACTCGACGATGAAAAGAAGCTCCCTGAGCACGTGCTGCAAGGGCTCAAAGAAATGGGCTTGTTTGGTCTGATCATTCCCGAAGTTTATGGCGGTTCTGAATTTACGCAAACGCTTTACACACGCACACTCGAGCTCATGAATAAGCATGAGAGCTGCGTGACTTTGACTGTTGGAGCGCATCAGTCGATTGGCCTCAAAGGTTTATATCTTTATGGAACCGACGAACAGAAGAAAAAATTCATGCCACGTCTCGCAACTGGCGAAATGATAGCAGCGTTTGCTCTGACTGAACCCACAGCGGGATCAGATGCTGCAGGAATTAAAGCTCGGCTTGTCCGCGATGGCGATTCCTACGTTCTGAATGGATCAAAACTTTGGATTACGAACGGCGGATTCGCTGACTTCTTTACCGTATTTGCAAAAGAAAATATTGATGGGGAAGATAAAATTACGGCGATTATGGTAACCCGAGATATGGGTGGAGTTAGCCATGGTCCAGAAGAACAAAAATTAGGAATTAAAGCTTCGAGCACGGTTGAGGTTTATTTCAAAGACGTGCCTGTTCCTGCGGCCAATGTTTTAGGCAAACCGGGTGACGGCTTTAAGATTGCGATGGGAATTCTGAATCAAGGTCGTCTTGGTTTGGCTGGTGGAGCACTGGGAACAATTAAAGCTGTTCTGAACCAATCGGTGACCTATGCAAAAAACCGCAAAGCATTCCAACATTCAATTGCAGAATTTGGCGTCATTCAAGACATGCTCACAGAAATGATGTCGCACGCCTATGCACTCGAATCAATGACTTACTTCACAACCGCACTGGTTGATGCTGGTGATATTGATTACTCAATTGAGGCCGCAATTTGTAAAGTCTATGGAACAGAAGCGGCGTGGCGCGTATTGAATTTGGGAATGCAAATTCACGGCGGCAACGGTTACATGAAAGACTATGGACTTGAGAGACGGCTGCGCGACGGTCGAATTGGAATTATTTTTGAAGGAACAAACGAAATCCTCAGGATGTTCCTGGCGATGACAGGCCTTAAGGAACCGGCAAGTGAGTTCAAACGGATCGGCAAAGAACTACAAAGCCTGCAAAGCATTCAAAGTATCCGAAATCTAGAAAGCCTGAATGACGCGATTTCGAAAATCGGCGTGATCTCGGAATTTGCATTTCAACAAGTCAAACAGACCGTTGTCAGTGAGAAGCTGGAAGGGTTCCATCCTGCGCTCGAAAAAGAAGTGTTGCGCCTATCTGATTCTGCGAAGTCATTGGCCAACGTTGCAAGCAAGCTGATCCGCCAATACGGGCAAAAGCTTGTTGATGAACAAATGCAATTGTGCCGACTGGCAGACATCGCCATAGACACCTTTATGATTGCTGCTGTGGTTTGCCGCACAAATTCAATTCTGGAAAAATGTGGTGGCCCCGAAAAGAACACAACCGAACTTTCACTGGCGCAGTTGATTGTCAGAAACGCAAAAGCTCGCATTAACCAAAATGTTTACAGCATCAAATCAAACAGAGACCTGGAAGCAAAGAATATAGCCCAGCACCTTTGTGAAATTGAAATCTATCCCTTTGATCTGAGCAAAATTTCCTAACAATTCGCCCGCCGTTGGATTTCCGACTCGGGTCCGCTCAGGTTTTTCCGAGGGTATCCGAAGCTCTTCTCGCAGACAGGAGGTCTTGCGAATGAGTGCGATGTCGGCAACGAACGTGACCTGGATGGTCATGATTGGTACTTTGGGCATGTGTGCGGCTTATTATATAGGTCTGTGTTGGCAGAGCATCTTGAAATTCACTCATCCTCGAAGCAAACGAATAAGCCAAAAACCCGTTCTGCAATTCGCTCGCGCCGGCCGCGGGAACCGGCTCAAGCGCTTTGAACGAATTGCTCGCGACGTTGTCGTTGATGTTGAATCTGCTCTGCAGCCACCTCACTGCCACCACCACGCACGCTCGTTGATCCCGCTGATTTCCGATGTGCGGAGGCGCGGAGAATTGCTTTTAAGTCAGCAAACGGGAACCCATCGAATCACTGCTCCCGAGCGAGAAATGCTTCTCGAAACCCTGGTTTCGCAGCTATTTTCCCTTGAATCACGTCTGAAGGCATTGCCAAAGCCAAAAGTAACAATAGAAGAAGTACTCTCAGGCAAGTTTGAATGAGCGAGGAATTACTGAAATGTTCATGAGGACTAAAACTATGGCCAAAAGCGCGCAACCACTCACCCATGAATATTCAAATTCGGCCGCGGCGCGACCTATGCGTCGACCAGATGAGATTTGGCATTGCCGCGAATATTGGACTGGTGATTCCCGCGATGGCCAATACACAAATGGCGATGGCTATCACTACTTTGAAATGAAGGGCAGTGGGGTGATTCTGAAAGCCCTTGAATATTACGAAACAGAAGATGGTGATGAAAGAAGCACTGAGGTACCGGAACTTGTGGGAATCAACTGGTTTCAGTTCTTTGGCTTCGAAGACGAGGAGCTTCTTGAAGAAGTTCCTGAGCACGAATTTGCCTACGTTGAAGGCTTGATCCGCAAATCTTAAGATACGAATCGGCTGCCGCGAATTGCCAACCTCAAAAAGCTGATTAAATTCTCCTTGGACAAAGGATCGGCGCCAGGGAGTATTCATGAACTATTACGAATTGCTTGGAATTTCGAAAACATCCAACGAAGACGAAATCAAGAAAGCATATCGCAAGCTCGCCATGCAAT
>RGDM01000032.1 GCA_009918675.1 bacterium | reverse complement strand
ACGCCAAAGACAGCAAGCATCCAGATATCAAAGAATTCTGGCATGTCGGACGTGAAACTTTCACTCACAAAGAGAATGCAACCCGCTATCCAAAAAACATTTGGCCCGACCAACATGTGGACGGATTTCGCGCAAACTTCACTGAACTCTACTCGCAACTAGAAACAATGGCCTCGACTCTCTTGCAGGCAACGTCGCTTTTCCTGCAGCTCCCGCGCAACACCCTGTCTGATATGATTGTTGACGGCAACAGTATCATCCGAGCACTTCATTATCCGCCACTCGCAGAAGACCAATTTAAGAGCGGCGCCGTCCGTGCCGCTGCCCATGAAGATATCAATTTTATAACTATCCTCTGCGAGGCCACAGAATCAGGACTCGAGCTCTTAACACACGATGGCCGTTGGCTCGCAGTGGAATCCGGACCCGGGCAAATGGTTGTCGATTCAGGCGACATGCTCAGTCGAATCTGCAATGACCTCATTCCATCAACAACGCATCGCGTGGTTAATCCACCCGGCAGCAAAAATGTTGCACGCTATTCGATGCCATTTTTTGTCCATCCACACTCACAATGTCATCTCAACGTTTTGCCCACCTGCGTGAATCCGCAGCTTCCAGCAAAATATTCGCCCATTGTTGCAGACGAATTTTTACATCAGCGACTGCGCGAAATTGGACTCGTTAAGAAATAATTGGAAACACAGGTAGCAAAAAAATATGGCTCAAAACATAACCACAGCAAAACATCAGTCGAGCGAAATTCTGCTTGAAGTTAAAGATCTGGTTACGAGCTTCAAGATTGGTGGCCGCGAATTTAATGCGGTTGACTCGTGCTCATTCTCGGTGACCCGCGGAAAGACACTGGGGATTGTTGGTGAGTCGGGTTGCGGAAAATCTGTGACGAGTTTGTCAATTATGCGTCTGATTCCAACACCTCCAGGAAACATTCGCTCAGGCGAAATTCTCTTTGAAAGCAAAAATCTCCTTGCGCTTGACGAAGAGGAAATGCGCGCTCTCCGCGGAAACAAAATCTCGATGATTTTTCAGGAACCGATGACAAGTCTTAATCCTGTTTTTACAATCGGCGATCAGATTTCCGAAGTTTTCCGAATTCACCGCGGCAAAAGCAAAAAAGAGGCACGCGAACTCTCTATCGAAATGCTTAAAAAAGTCCGCATTCCATCGCCCGAAATCCGGATCGATGAATATCCACATCAACTTTCGGGTGGCATGCGCCAACGCGTCATGATTGCCATTGCCTTGGCATGTGAACCCAAGTTGCTGATCGCCGACGAACCAACAACTGCTCTCGATGTAACAATTCAAGCGCAGATTCTTGCGCTCATGAATGACCTCCAAAAAGAGCAAGACATGTCCACGATTCTCATCACTCACGACCTTGGGGTTGTCGCAGAGACTTGTGATGATGTGGTTGTTATGTACGGCGGAAAAATTGTCGAACGAGCGACGGCCGAGCAGCTTTTTGCGTGCCCCAAACACCCTTACACGCTCGGACTCCTCGAATCGATTCCGCGCCTCGGAGAGCGCAAAGAGCGGTTAAAAACCATCCCCGGCATTGTTCCGAGCCTTGGTAAATTTCCGCAGGGCTGCCGCTTCCAAGACCGCTGCCCGTTTGTCACACCCGAGTGTCGCTCGCAGGAACCAACCCTCCGCCGTTTAAGCGATGGTTCTGAAGTCGCGTGTTTCCATTCCACCGACACTGGCATGCCAACAAGAGAGGCCACCGAATGAACTCATCAACAGGCACGTTGCCACTTCTTGAAATTAAAAATTTGCAAAAATATTTCCCCGTTCAGGGCGGTTTGCTGGGCCGACAGGTTGGCCGTGTGCACGCGGTAGACACCGTCTCTTTCTCGCTTCAGCGTGGAAAAACTCTCGGACTCGTGGGTGAATCGGGATGCGGAAAGTCGACACTTGGCAGAACTCTGCTCCGCCTCACCGAACCCTCAGGCGGAGAAATTCTGTACGAAGGCCGTGACATCACAAAGCTAAAGCCAGAAGAAATGCGTGCCCTGCGCAAAGAACTCCAGATTATTTTCCAAGATCCCTTCGCAAGCCTAAACCCACGCATGTCGATTCGAGAAATTCTCTCGGAGCCATTTGAAATCCACGGGATGTACAAAAACCCTACGGAAATGCGTGCTCGGGTGATTGAACTCCTAAAAGAAGTTGGCTTGAATCCAGAGGCTGCTGATCGCTATCCGCATGAATTTTCTGGCGGACAACGCCAACGAATTGGAATTGCGCGCGCACTTGCCCTTCAGCCGAAGCTGATTGTTGCTGATGAACCTGTCAGCGCTCTTGACGTGTCCATTCAGAGCCAAATTCTTAATCTCATGATGGATTTGCGCGACAAATACGGACTTAGCTATGTTTTTATTGCGCATGATCTCGCAGTCATCCAGCATATCTCAGACGAAATTGCTGTGATGTACCTTGGGAAAATTGTCGAGCATACAGAGGCCAACGAACTCTATTCCCACCCACTTCATCCCTACACACGCGCACTTATCTCAAGTATTCCCGAACCGAGGGTGGGTGGCAAAAAGGAACGTCAGGTGTTGCAGGGAGATGTCCCGAGCCCCATTAATCCACCGCCCGGATGTCGTTTCAATACACGCTGCCCATTCGCAAAAGAGATCTGTCGAAACCAAGAGCCCGCACTGAGAAACCTCGCAAGCGAGCAGAGCCCACACTGGGTTGCCTGCCACTTTGCAGGCGAGCTGTCTCAGTGATAGAAACGCGCCTGTGAACAGACAATTGTTAATTCTCGGATGCTGATGCGGAGTCAAACATGACACAACACCTTGGCCTTGTTGGTTACCATTCCGTTCAATTTTTCGTGAAAGATCTTGAACGTGCAGTCAGGTGGCACAAAGAGAAGTTTGACTTTCGTGAAGTCGCAAGGTCAACCAAAGAATCTGAATTGCGCCACGGAATGCGCAGCATTGTACTGCGCGGACCTGGACACATCGGCTGGATTTTTACTCAACCCATTGAAGCCGCATCAACGGCAGGAAAGTATCTCAAAAATCATCCTGAGGGCATGGGCTTCCTAAATTTCGAAGTTAAGTCGATTGCCACTGCAGCGGAATTTCTTGCAGAACGGAAAGCCCCGTTTCTTTATGACATCCAAGAACACAACACAGGCAAGGGAATTTGGCGTGAAACTGCAATTGCAACGCCACTCTCAGACGCTGGTTTCCGTTTTATTGAAAAATCCTCGTACAACCTCTTCGCGCCCGGATTTGAATGGACAGCCGATTGGAATGGCGTGGGTGGCAACAAATACGGCTTTCAAGACATCGACCACGTGACTTGCAATATGCGAGCAATGGTTGGTCTAACAGAGTTTTACCGACACTGTCTGGGCTTTGAACGGTATTGGGGGATTGATTTCCACACCTCGCACCACGGTCACGACGGTGGGACCGGTTCGGGCCTTGAAAGTATTGTGATGTGGGATCCGCACAGCGGCATCAAATTTGCAACCAACCAGCCGCTTGCCCCTTACTTTAACAATTCGCAAATTCAGATTTATGTTGAAGACAATGGTGGCAATGGAATTCAGCACATTGCCCTCACAGTTCCAGAAATCATTCCTGTGGTGCGCGACCTTCGCAAAGACGGATGTCGCTTCCTGGATGCACCGGGCAAGTACTACGAGCAGCTGCCTCAGCGGATTGAAGAAAACCAAATTGGTGCGATCCGAGAGCCGATGGATCAAATCCGCAAAGAGGGAATCCTCGTCGACGGCCGCGACCACAAATACCTTTTGCAGCTGTTCATGAAGGAAATGTGCGAACAGTTTGGCGATAGCAAGGCTGGCCCGTTCTTCTACGAAATCATTCAACGTGCTGGGGACCCAGGCTTTGGAGACGGTAATTTCAAAGCCTTGTTTGATTCCATTGAGCAGGGCCAGGTGGCACAGAGCCGCCAAGAGATGCGCGACCGTATGGACACCCTGTTCTAAGGTCTTGCCCCGGGGTATTGCAGGCTCGAAAGTTGTCTGCTAACTGGCAGAGACTCTGAGCTTGCGCTCAAATTAGGAGATTGAAATCATGGGTAAGAAAGACAACCGCCGCACACGTAAAATGCTGCGCAAGAAGGGCCAAGCGAAGAAGAAAGCAGCTCGCGCCCGCAAGATGACAAAAACTGCTCCAACGGCTGCTAAGAAGCCAGCTGCTGCAAGCAAAGCAACCAAGACAACGACAAAGAAATCGGCTCAGTAAGCCCTGAGCTTGCTCTAGATGAATCCAGGAGAGATGGCCGAGTGGCTTAAGGCGGCGGTCTTGAAAACCGTTGTAGGAGCAATCCTACCGGGGGTTCGAATCCCTCTCTCTCCGCCATCTTGACCCGGCCTAAGCCGAGATAAAATCCCCCGCCCGCCGCGGGGGATTTTTTTCTTCCACAGGCACACCGACAAGATACTGTAACGGCTGATTTTTTGTTTAGCAGAGAATTTGCCATAAGATCCTGCAAGATCCTGTCGATACTCACATCAGGAGGGTGGTAGCAATGGAACAAGGTGGCGCAACGAATCCACTTGTTGTGATACTTTCGGGACAAGCCGACCAGGCGGTGTTAGCGAGAGGAACGTCACGCGCTGGTTTTGGAGTTGTTTGTGTCAACACCAACAAAGAACTCTCCGAGGCTCTCGCCAAACACCCGTGGGGCTTAGTGCATAATTTGCGAGCCTTTGACGTAAAGCAAAACTACATTTTGCAGCAACGCCTGGCGCGCAATCAGGGCATTTCTGCTATCACGCGTTTTATTATTGCCCCCGAGATCAACACACCTGCCTTGGCTCTCGTCGCCGACTGCGCAATCCGCCAGGCGTTCAACTTGTCTGCAGCGCTCAGCGGAAATTTGGGCGAACAGCTCAACGTGCTCAGACAAACAGACAACACACGCAGCGAAGCGCAAAAAATAGTTCACAGTCAGCGCGTTTTTCAATACTCGAACCCAACCAAAGATTATTTGGCAGCAGTCATTGAAGCCTACCAAGCATTCCCACATGACCCAATCGTTCGTCTTGAGTATGCAATCACTCGGCTTCATGCAGGCGATGTCAACGATGCTGGGTTGCTTGCAAAACGCCTGCTGCAAGTTGAAGCGCATAACGTTCGTGCCATGAATTTACTTGCCAACGTTCAGCTCAAAGCTGGAGACCTCGACGGATCGCTGCGTATCTTAGAAACTGCCAACAAAATCTGTCCGAGTAACCCCGATCGTTTAACGATGATAGGCGACGTACAGGTCAAAAAAGGAAATCTCGCCGCAGCGAAAAAAGCATATCTCGAGGCTTTGGATGTTTATCCTCCTCTGCCATCAGCCAGAAATGCTTTGGTGCAAATTCCCCTGAGTCCACAGGAAGTCGAAGCAGCCGTGCATATTATGCGCGGTGTGATGTCTGAAAAGGACCGCGCCGCACTGTTGAACAAAGCTGCAATTCAGGCTGTAAACTCAAGAGAATTTCCCAATGCCGTGCGGATTTATGGATATGCGTTACAACACCTTCAAGAGAAAGAACACAAGGCAGCAATTCACTACAATTTGGGTCTCGCATACAAAAAAATGGGCGACATTTCCTCGGCTAAGTCTTCGTTTCACGAGTGTTTATCATTAGTCCCGAACCACCCAAACGTGAAAGAACACCTTGCCGAACTCGACTCAAAACACGTGATATGAAGGAAAATTAAGCTCATACCCGATCAAAAATCACCTCACTCATTTTTGGCTGACCATTTTCCTATCGATGGAATGCCAATTGTTAACAGCAAACTGAACAACCTCTGCGGGTGTGGCAAAATCTTCTTTCTTTACATCAAGCCCAAGATGTTTAACTGCAAGACACAAATTCGCAATCGCACAACCCTTTGAAAGGGCAGCAGCTGAACGGCTTTTGCTCAACTTGTCTCCATCTTCACTCAAAACCAAAGGAAGGTGCACGTAAGCGGGCGAACCATAGCCCAGAGCCCGCTGCAGCAGCAGGTGACGGCCGGTGAGAGGAAGGATGTCTCGGCCCCTGACAACACGATCAATTCCTTGAAGATGGTCATCAACAACGACCGCCAAATGATATGTGAAACAACCATCCGCACGCCTGACGACAAAGTCGCCCACTTCATCGGCCACGCATCCCCGACATTCGCCCATCCACTCATCTACAAATTGATATGTTCCCTGTTGAACCCTGAAACGGATCGACAGCTTCGATGGAAATTCGTCTGCTGCTGTCAACGCTCCGCTCATGCGACAGACTCCAGGATAAACAAGCTCTCCCTCTGAGTTCTCCGGGCAGCGCAATTCCTGGAGCTTGCGCCGCGAACAGCTACAGGCATAGACAAGGCTCTTCTCCTGAAGTTGATCAAGCGCTCGCTGATATTGTCCGTCTCGTTCGCTTTGACGAACAATTGGTCCATCCCAATACAGAGCATGCCGCTCAAGTTCGGCGAGGATTTGCTCTTCAAAAATTTTTCGCGACCTCGTCTTATCAACGTCTTCAATGCGAAGAAGCCATTCGCCACCACGAATTTTGATATCCGCATAACTGGCCAAGGCAGCGACGAGCGAGCCCAAGTGAAGTGGTCCGGAGGGTGTAGGTGCAAAACGTCCGCGCATTTTAGAATTGTAATTCATTGCGGTTGGAAATTTGAACGACATACAAAAAAACCGCCCGAAGGCGGTTTTCTGGGAGAATGGTGAAGGGTCGGGGGCTCGAACCCCGGACCAAGAGATTAAGAGTCTCTTGCTCTACCAACTGAGCTAACCCTCCACTCGGAAGCTGGAATTATCCACCGCCTCCCAAAAAGTCAAGAGAAATGCCCATCGCATTTCTTTTGTTACTTAGTAGCCAACAAGATAGCGATAATGAACGCCATGATCGTTTGAAACTCGATAAGAGCGAGACCAAGAATCAATGGTGTGAAGAGCTTTTCAGCTGACTGTGGATTGCGGCCAATGCTTTCGTTAGCAGCAGCGGCAGCGCGGCCTTGACCAGCTGTACCACCGATCACTGCCAAGCCGATTGCGAGCGCAGCAGCGATTGCACGGAGCTCACCGCCCCAAGTTCCTTGAGCAGTTGCAGCAGCAGCTTCTTCAGCAAAAGCAGGAGCAGAAGCCAAAAGGCTTGCTGCGATCAATGCAAAACGAGTCGAAAACTTCATGATAAACCTCAAAAATTGATACCCCACCCTCACCACACACCGGCCAGCTCTCACAGAGGAAAGCCTGGGTGCTGCCAATTTAGAGAACCTGGATTCAGGGAATCGGCTCTCAATGGCACCTTTCCCACTCTAAGAGTGGGTTAACGCGCTTTGTGCAACCTTGGCCGATCGACGAGGGCCGATTGAACGGCGGAGGCTGCGCGCAAAACACACAAGAATCGATTTAGAGCGCTCCACTCAATGATCGTGATGGGCCGTATCAAGAGAGAGGCGAACGTAAACCGAGCTCAAGGTCATAAAGATAAATGCCTGCAAACAAGCCACGAGCAAACCAAAGGTCAACAAGGCTGCGGGCACGGGCAAGTAAGGAACATGAAAATCGCGAAGGAGAGTTGAAAACACGCTGAAAACCATGTGGTCACCGGAAACGTTTCCAAACAACCGCAAGCTGAGCGAGACAGGGCGGGCTAGCAATGCGATCAATTCAATGACGAGCATCAGCGGTGCAAGGAACAGCACCGGACCGCAAAGGTGTTTGATATAATTCATGCCACCATGCCGCAGCCCGACGTAGTTGAATGCAATGAAAATTACCACAGCCATTGCAGCGTTTTGGTTGATGGACTCGGTTGCAGGCGGGAAACCCGGGACAAGACCGCTGAGGTTCGCGCAAATAATAAAGAAAAAAGTACCGCCAAGAAGAGATGCGTAGTGTGTCCAGGCGTGATCACCAACAATCTTCTCAAGCGTGCTACTCACCACACCCCAGCACATTTCAACGAAAGCTTTGAAACCGAAAGTTTTGGGCGGAAGAAGCTCTTCGTCGCTCATAGCCTCGGGCTTCAGCCTATAAAAACCTGCAATTAAGCCAACGCATGTCACGAAAACAAACGCTGCGGCAGAGGCGACAACTTCATTCAGTAGCTCTGCCTCAACATTCAAGCCCAAAAAGTCATGCAGGTGTTGAGCTAAAACGCTATACCAAGAAATAATGTGGAGCGCTCCGCCTTCACTTGCGAAAGCACTTTCACTTGTAAAAACGAATGCCAATGACAGGCACACTGTGAGCCACGCGAAGGTCAAGCGACTCATGATTTCTCCATTTACGGCAGGTTAGACAAAGCTAAGTCAGTAGCGAGAGGTTCCTAACGCAGAAGCTTGTCTCGTGCAAGGGTCAGGAACACAAGACATATCAACGCCGTTGCGAAAAAAGTTGCAACCGTGATGAGCCAATCAGCGGGAAAGAAATAGAGGTCGGTGAGCAACCCCGCGATGCCCAAAAGTTTGAAAATCAAACCTTTGATTGAATGCCTCTGCGAAACAACGGTCGCAACTTGTTGAAACAATCCCCAAGAGAGGAGCCCACCAGCGCTGACGGCGCTGACAATAATAAGCACAACGTTCATCAACCATGACCCGAATTCGAGTGATTCTTTGAGCTTTTGCCTCCCTCAAAACCCCGACGCTCAAGCGAGAGGCGGCGAAAACTGAGAAGAGTCGCGCTTCCCATAACAGCAATGTCGGCAATGAGAAGCGCCGATCGGCAGCCTGTCAGCTGCAAACCCACAGCCTGGCAAAATTGTTGTCCCGACGACTGCTTTGTCCACCACACTGAAATTACTGCAAGTCCAACAAGAGCAACCAAATTTCCGTACAGAATCGCGAACCAAATTAGAAGTTTTACCATTCGGACTTGACCTCAACCCCTGCACTCTGCAAACTCCGGCACTCGCTCAGCAAGACACTCGCAAGACCGGGAACGAAAAGACACTATGGCGTCAATTGAAAAATCGGAAGTCTTCTTTGAAAAACTCAAGTCAAGACTGATTTCATTAGGTATGGGCGAGGCAGTTGCCCACTCAATTGCCAACCAAGTTGTTCCAGTCAAATTTGATGGTCAAACCATCATTGCTGATTGCAAAAGCAAATTCCACGCAAGCATGATCATCAGTGCAAAAATGACTGACATCATTGAAGTCGCGCGTGAGGTCTGGGGACAAAATGTTGAATTTTATGTGCGCTCCGATGCTGATGCGCCTGCGACCACACCGAAACGCAGCAAACCTTCAAACAAATTGAGTGAAACTCTTCCACTCTTTGACGCGCCAGATGAAGCTAAAAAGCTAACCTCAAAAACAACCTTAAAAACCCAAAAATCGCCGCGAGTGGCGAATCCATCGATAGAAAAAACAGAGAACCCATTCAGTTTTTCGGAAAACAAATTCGAATCGATAGCAAAAATTTCAACTCTACAAGCATCGAAAAATATCAATCAAATCTCAACACAAATGAGCATCACCCCAATCAATCTCACGAGTGAAGTAGACACCCGAGGCGCTCCTCCACAAGACGCAACTCGCTCTCTAAACCCCGAACTTACTTTTACTACCTTCGTCCGCGGACAAAGCAACTTGATTGCTTATTCAGCATGCGAGTCGATTGCGAAAAACCCAGGAAATTTAACAAACCCTGTCTTTATTTATGGCGCCACCGGCCTGGGCAAAACCCATCTTTTGCATTCGGTTGGCAACGAAATATTGCGCCAGCACCCCACATGGACAATCAAATATGTAACAAGCGTCGATTACATGAATGAACTGATCCAGGCGATCCGCTTTTCAAAGCAAGAACAGTTTCGCAACAAGTACAATCATGTCGATGTTCTTTTAGTTGATGATATTCAATTTCTCGAAAGCAAAGATTCAACTCAACTTGAGTTTTTTCATACCTTCAACGATCTTTTTCAAAAGAAAAAACAAATTGTCATCACAAGTGACAAATATCCCAAAGACATTCCAAACATCGAAGAGCGTCTGAAAAGTCGTTTCCTCCAGGGTCTAATTGCAGACATCGAGCCGCCGGGATTTGAAGATCGCGTTGCGATCATCGAAGCTAAGGCAAAAGCACTTTTATTAAAGCTAACTCGGGATGTGGTGTTGCATATTGCGACTCACGTAAAGTCGAATGTTCGGGAAATTCAGGGCATTTTGAACAATCTTGCAATGACGCAATCAATGACCGGAGCGCCTCCGTCAATTGAATCAACAAATGCTCACTTGCGAAGAATTATCCGAGTGCCTGCGCAATCTTTGGATTTAAATGCCATCCAGAAAGCTGTCGCGGCACATTTTGGAATCAAACTCAGCGAGCTCATGTCACAAGATCGCTCTCAACGCTTGGTTGTTCCGAGGCATATTGCAATGTACTTGAGTCGCGAACTCCTGGGCTCCGCAACCACAGAAATTGCGGAGGCGTTTGGCCGTAAAAATCATACGACCGTTATGCACGCTGTAGAAAAAGTGAAAGAGCTCATCGAAAAAGATGCCTCTACGCGTGCAATTATCAACGAGCTAAAAAGAAAACTCGACCAGAATCTGGTTTAAAACTCAGCTCGCCAATTTTTCCGGACGCGGCTCGAGTGATCCTATCTTGCAACGCAAGATAAATTTCATCTCCCGAGAATGAATTCATCGATCGCGGATTAAATATCCAGAGTCGCCATTGGCACGAATCGCCCTCAACCAGAGCTTCGGCCCACCGCAAACAATCAAAAAGTCCATGCACTGCCTCGGTGACATTTCCGTTCGCAGAGAGATCGCGATAATGTGCAACATGATCACAAATTGAATTTAGATGACCTGCAAAATCGATCACAATCGTATGCTTCAATTGTTCTGCAGAAATCTCTGCACCGATAACATCAGAAGCAGGGTCTTTGCCCAAGTCAAAACCAACCATTTGAGTTGGCAGGCGTGGTGCGTAATGCACCAGGAGTTGCCCCGGTGCCTGCATCACAGGAACGCTTTTACTTGTGTCATGAGAAAAATAACGTTCAACAATTCGAACCGCCTGCTCAGCCACTTTTGATGGCAATAAACCCGCGTCCACCAAACTCTGAGCGAGCTGCTCGCGAGCAATTCCTCCGCGTCGCAAAATGTCAATCGTTTTGTCTTCATTAACCCGTGCAACCGTCGATTCAATACCAAAGCCACAACGCCCGCCATCAAGTATCCACAAGTTATCCACAGCAGGAAAATCGTCCCAGACATGCTGAGCGGTTGTTGGACTGACGTGACCAAAAAGGTTTGCGCTTGGAGCTGCAACCGGACAAGCACAACGTTCCAGAAAACGAATTGCAAGGGGATGTGCAGGACATCGTAATCCAACCCAACCGGTGTTGGCTGTCACCGCTGGAACGATCAATTTTTGTTGTGCGGGTAAAACAAGGGTCAACGGACCAGGCCAAAAAACCCGCCCCAACACCTCAAAAACGTCGCGCTGCCAACCCGTAGCCTCATCAGAAACCCAATTCACCAACTTCCGAATGGATGGACCATGAACAATAAGTGGATCTTGTGCCGGGCGCCCTTTCACTTCAAAAATTCGAGATACCGCCTGGACGTTTGCTGCATCGGCACCAAGACCGTAAACCGTTTCCGTCGGAAAAGAGACGAGGTGTCCTGAGCGCAACTGAGCCGCGAGACCCCCGAGTAACTCCTCATCAATATTCTCAACCCTTTGAGTCATGCCAATCGTTTCGCCCCCACAGCTGAATTCGCCTTATCCACAGGTTATCCACAGTGTGTCAACACCGAGTCAGAACCAAAGGAGTTGATTTCCTGTGGGCTTTTTAAAGTTATCAACACTTCATAAACATTCAAAAAAATCAAATTTACTTTTGTAATTTCAGACAGTAAAAGGCTAATTAGTGAGCTTACCGAAACGTTATCCACAGGACGATGTTGAAAACCGATCAATCAAAGACGCTCTCACGCACTCAACAATCGAGTCAGAACTCATGTGGAGAACTTGTGGATGACCTGTGCATGGAGAGTGGATAAAAACAGCTGCTCCAAATTTACGCAGAAACTTGTCCACAGATTCTGCCGGTCATGAACAAACTGTCCACCACATGATCCACACCTTTTCCACACCTTTCTCGGAAATAAAACGTAATATTATCAGTTTTCTATTCCAAAAAAACCGGGTTATCCACAACTTATCCTTGCCCCTACTACTTCAACTGCTCATAGAAACAGGCTTTTGTTCTTATTAAAGGAGGAGAAGAGGCTGTGGATGAATTGTGCTGGGAGCTTGTCGTGCACAACGTCCTCATGTAGACCATTGCAGCAAAAGAAAAGCCATCAAAGGAGTTGAGCCATGCTTTACCAACGCATGCGCAATGGAAATCACAGCGGCGATCTGTCTGGAGAAGCCGTTGCATCCATTCGAGCGGTAATCGATCGCGACAAGCTGGCAGGAGCACTCGCTGCGGTCAGTGCTGCTCAGGCAGACGGTGATGTCGGTTGGGTGCAGTTTCAATTTTCGGGTGAAGGACAAATTGTGGTCAGTGCATTGAGCCACAACCTCTCCATCCGATACAGCTTTGCGGCAGAGTATGAAGGCAAAGGAACTCTGAAAGTTTCGGGTAAACAACTGAGCGAGTATGTTCGCCAACTGCCTCCGGAAAAAATAACGCTCATTGCCGAATTGCCACAACGCTTGGTTGTAAAATGCGGGCGCTCATCGGCAAAGCTTCAGCTCGTTCAAGATCAAACACAAACTGACGTTGTTGTGCCTCAGGAAGGCTCATCGATTGTTGTTAAAGGTGATTACCTCGAGCGCTGGGTCAACGCATTCCGTGATTTTGTATCAACCGATGACACGCGTTTCTATGCAAATGGCGCGCTTATTTGGGCTGATTCTACGCAAGGCCTCACTCTCCAAGCAGTTGCATCCGATGCGTATCGACTTGCGAAAGCACAACTGAAAGACGGTGTGCGTGCAGAGCGTGTTGAAGACAGCGCTGTCCTTGTACCGAAAAAAGCTCTTGATGAACTTCGTCGCTTGTGCGCTGCAAATCCTGAGATGGACTATCGGCTCCGCTGGCACGGCGAACGTCTTTTCTTTGCCGTTGAGAGCGAAAATTATGTGATGGTTTCAAAGTGTATACCTGGCAAATACCCTCCTTACACTTCAGCAATCCCTCAAAAAGTCAACTTTACGGTCAATATTGGCCTTTCCCCGCTGCTCGAAAGTGTCAAACGAGTTCTGTTGTTCGCCGACAAAAATCGCATCATCAAACTTGGTTTTGATGGACCCGTTCTTGATGTTCAAAGTTTCACTCCTGGACTTAAAGAAGGTGAAGAAGTTGTTGAATTAGCGGCACCGGTCGCACAGCCTTTTGTCGTCAACTACAACGGAACATTGCTCACAGGAATTCTCAATGTTTTGTCGGGAGAGAATCTGAAGTTCTCCTGGGAAAATGTGAATCGACCCGTGATGATCACCGGCGAGGCTGAAAAAGGACTCGATGTCTTTTATTTGCTCGTACCGACTCGTTTTTAAACAGGTCACTGATCGTCGATTGGAGATTGGCCCGATCTGACTTATATTTTTTGCGCTTCGAAACGCAGTTTCCGTGTACCTTTTCAACGTGCTTCCGAACGATCGGAAGACAGGGGATTTTGCGAATATGTTTCTCCTCTCTCAGCCACGGTTCCAAACTTCATCACAGGATCCATCACAATACGGGGCAGGCCAAATTCAGATTTTGGAGGGCCTTGAGGCCGTTCGAAAGCGCCCCGGAATGTACATTGGCGATACATCCGTCAATGGCTTGCACCATCTTGTTTATGAGCTTGTTGATAACTGCATCGACGAGTATCTCGCAGGACACGGCAATACGATTGAAATCACCTTGCATGTGGATGGCAGTGTCACTGTTTCGGATAACGCGCGCGGAATTCCTGTCGATATTCACTCTGAAGGTCGCACAGCTCTTGAAGTTGTCATGACGGTGCTGCACGCCGGCGGTAAATTCGACAACAGTGTTTATAAGGTTTCAGGCGGTTTGCATGGTGTTGGTGCGTCTGTAGTGAACGCACTGTCTTCATATTGCCGCGTGGAAGTTCGCAAAAACGGCAAAGTCCATGTTCAAGAATATCGCTGTGGTGTTCCGCAAGGCCCAGTTCAAGTCATTGGAACAACCGATCAAACAGGAACACGCACAACATTCAAACCAGACGGCACTATTTTTGAAACAACTGAAATGAGTTTCGATCATCTGCAAGGGCGCTTGCGTGAGTTGTCGTTTTTGAACAAGGGAATTTGTATCAAGCTTATGGATGAAGTTTCTGACCGATCAGCTGAATTCAAGGCTGAAGGCGGACTTCTCTCCTTCGTTGAATTCCTGAATCGCTCGAAGACCGCAATTCATCCTAAGCCACTTTATGTCAGCACTGAAAAGGACAACTGCGCTGTTGAAGTGGCTCTGCAATGGAACGATGGTTATTCTGAATCAGTTTTCTCATACACAAACAACATCAATACAGTTGAAGGTGGAACTCATCTCACAGGATTCCGCTCTGCCTTGACTCGCGTAGTCAACTCGCTCGCAACCGATGATAAAGGGGCGCAAAGCCTCAAGGAAGGTTTGTCGGCAGATGATATCCGTGAAGGTCTGACCGCGGTTCTGTCCGTAAAAATTCCCGACCCGCAATTCGAAGGACAGACAAAAAGTAAGCTTGGTAACTCGCGAGTCAGAACCGTTGTAGAGAGCATTCTCAACGAAAAGCTGAGCGACTATTTTCACGAAAATCCCGATGTCGCAAAACGCATCGTTACGAAAATTGTCGATGCTGCACGCGCGAGAATCGCGGCTCGTAAAGCACGCGAGTTAACGCGTCGAAAGGGTGCTCTCGATTTCTCAGGTCTGCCGGGTAAAATTGCCGATTGCCAGGAGAAAGATCCCGCTCTGTGTGAGCTGTTCATCGTTGAGGGTGACTCTGCGGGTGGCTCAGCAAAACAGGGCCGCGACCGAAAACTGCAGGCCGTTCTTCCACTTAAAGGCAAAATCCTGAATGTGGAAAAGGCGTCAGCAGACAAAATGGTTGCTAACCAAGAAATTCGCATGCTTGTGCAAGCTCTTGGCACAGGAATTGGTCGCATCGATTTCGACATCGCAAAAATTCGCTACCATAAAATCGTTATTATGACGGATGCGGATGTCGATGGTGCCCACATTCGTACTTTGCTTTTGACCTTCTTCTACAGACAAATGCGCGAGATTATTGAGCGTGGTTACCTGTATATCGCCCAACCTCCGCTTTATAAGTACAAGAAATCGAAGACGGAACGCTACATCAAGGATGAAACAGATCTTGAATCATTCTTGCTCGAAAACTCACTTTCTGAAGCACAAATCGTTGATTCTTCGGGTGCTCAAATCGACAAAGCTCATGTGCGCAACATGTTGACCTGTGTTGATCGTTACAACCGTATTTTCAATATTTTGTCGCGTCGCAGAACACCAACAGTGGTCGAGTTTTTTGCTGCATACAAAGGACTTTCCGCCGCATCTTTCTTTGACAAAAACAAAATCACCCAAGTCATTGCTGACCTGACTGATCATGTTTCAACTCTTGGACACATCCAGTCGAGCATCGAATTCGATAATGAGCACAACCGTTATTTTGCAGTTGTAGCATTGCAGATTGCGGGTAAGCCCGTGCGCTTCCGACTAGACTCTGAATTTGTTGAGTCAAATGAGTTTGCCGAACTGCGTCGTCTGCATGACCAACTTGAGGAAGGGCAAGCGCTTCCGCTCAAGTACGTGGCTGAGAAGAAGTTGAAAGATCTTCCAAACTGGATTGCCCTGCAGAAATATTTGCTTCAAGAAGGCCGTCATGGAGCATACATCCAGCGCTATAAGGGGCTGGGAGAAATGAACGCTGAACAACTCTGGGAAACAACGATGAATCCAGAAAATCGCCAGTTGTTGCGTGTCGAAATTGAAGATGCAATTGCGGCCGATGATTTGTTCTCAATGCTCATGGGTGATGAAGTTCCTCCTCGTAAGGAATTTATCGAAACCAATGCATTGAATGTTCGTAACTTAGATTTCTGAAAAACAAAGCTAGGTGAATACTATGTCTCAGACACAAGGTATCGTTGGCATTAACATTAACGAAGAAATGAAGAACGCGTATCTTGATTACGCCATGAGCGTCATCGTGAGTCGTGCTCTGCCAGATGTGCGCGATGGTATGAAGCCCGTTCATCGCCGCGTGTTGTTCGCGATGTATGAAGTAAACAATGTTTACAATAAGCCTTTTAAGAAGTCGGCACGTATTGTTGGTGACGTGATGGGTAAGTATCACCCACACGGTGACTCTGCTATTTATGATGCACTTGTTCGTATGGCGCAAGATTTTTCGATGCGTTACCCGCTTATCGATGGGCAAGGTAACTTCGGAAGTATTGACGGCGATAGTCCTGCAGCAATGCGATATACGGAAGTTCGTTTGGCGAAGATTTCAGAGTCGTTGATGCAATCGCTTGATGAAGACACCGTCGACTTTGGGCCAAACTACGATAGCTCAGAACGCGAGCCTCGTGTTTTGCCAACAGTGTTTCCTCAACTTCTTGTGAATGGGCAGTCGGGTATTGCGGTGGGAATGGCGACGAATATCCCGCCTCACAACTTAACCGAGGTTCTCGATGCGCTCATCCATCTGCTCGATAATGAACACGCAACAATTGATCAGCTGATGGGTTTTGTTAAAGGCCCAGACTTCCCAACCGCCGGCGTCATTTGTGGGCTGAAGGGGATTCACGATGCTTATCGCACGGGGCGCGGTTCTATCGTTATTCGTGGACGAGCTTCAGTGGAGCAAACCAAAGGTGGCCGCGAACAAATTATCATTACCGAGCTGCCTTATCAGGTGAACAAAGCGACACTAATTGAGAGGATCGCTGAGCTTGTTAAAGATGAAGAAATTAGCGGAATTTCCGACATTCGAGATGAATCGAACAAGGAAGGAATCCGGATTGTTATTGAAGTTAAAAAGGGCGAAAATGGCGAGATTCTTCTCAACCATCTGTACAAGCGGACAAGGCTGCAAGACAGTTTTGGCGTAAATATGGTTTGCATCGTTCGCGGTGTGCCGAAGCTTGTCAATATCAAAGAAGCACTCAGCCACTTCATTGATCACCGCTTTGAAGTCATCACCCGCCGGACAAGTTTCCGTTTGCGGAAGGCCGAAGAGCGTTTGCATATTTTGGAAGGCTTGAAGATTGCTGTCGACAATCTCGACGAAACCATTGATTTGATCCGCAAAGCCCCCAGCCCCGATGAAGCAAGAGAGAAACTTGTTGCACGCTTTTCACTCAGCGAGCGTCAAGCAACAGCCATTCTTGAAATGCGACTGTCTCGAATCACGGGTCTTGAGCGCGATAAGATTATCGCTGAGCATGCAGAGATCCTTCTGACAATCGCTGACTTGAAGGATATTCTCGCCAAGCCGGCGCGTGTGGCCGCACTTGCCCGCGAAGAATTTGTTGCCTTGCGTGAATCGCATGGTGACAACCGTCGCACAGAAATTACCGCTGAAGCCGGCGAAGTGGATCTCGAATCCTTGGTGCCACCAGCAGACGTATTCGTGACGTTCTCACAGGGTGGTTACATCAAGCGGGTTCTGCAAGATGAATTCCGCTCACAGCATCGCGCAGGCAAAGGCAAAACGGGAGCCGCCCTGAAAGACTCGGATTTTGTGAAGGTCACTTTCAGAGCTCACACGCATGACAATGTGTTGATGTTCTCGAATTTCGGCAAAGTCTACTGTTTCAAGGTTTACGAGCTGCCCGAGGCTCCAGCCAATGGTCGTGGAAAGTCGATAGCGCAAATCCTGACATTGCAGTCGGGTGAGCAAATTACGACGATGCTGCCGGTGAATGAATTCTCTGACAATATGTTTGTCTTCATGTGCACTGCTCAAGGCACGGTGAAGAAAACCGAGTTGTCGGCCTTTGCCAACATTCGCGCCACAGGCTTGCGCGCAGTCACGCTCGATGAGGGCGACTCACTCGTTTCCGTGCGAATCACCAACGGCAAAAATCAAATGATCTTGACGAGCGCCAACGGTCGAGCAATTCGCTTCAACGAAGAAGAAGTGCGCTCGATGGGACGAACCGCACGTGGTGTCACTGGAATCAACATGGAAGATGGTGATTCTGTCGTAGCTGCCGAGGTTGTTGATCCTGCCGCAAGCGAAAAACTTCTTGTTGTCACGGAATTTGGCTACGGCAAGCGCAGTGAGCTAGAGGAATATCGCCTCACCGGACGAGCTGGTAAGGGTGTGAACGCAATACGCGTCACTGAGCGAAATGGTAAAGTTGTAGCTCTTCTGTCTGTTGCTGACTCAGCCGATTTGATGTTGACGACAAACACCGGCCGCGTGCTTCGTATTCATACAAAGTCTGTGAAGGTGATTGGTCGTTTGACACAGGGTGTTTGCTTGATGCGCATCCTCGATGGTGAACGTGTGGTCTCGGTCTGCAAGCCGAGTGAATTTGATGATACTCCGGTAACGCAAATCGAATCTGCCGAGGAGATTGAATGATGAGTGATAATCAGAAGAGTCATTCTAATTGGAGGGGCTCTGTGATTCTCACTCGCATCGCAAGTCTCATCTTCTTGGCTTGTGTTGCGATCCAAGGAGCTTGTTCGAGATCTGAAAGACCCGCAATCGGTGATTCTTTTGACTCGCCCATCGCTCTCGCCAGCCACCCCTCACTTGCCGTTTCATATGCCTTAAGTGCGTCTTTAGGCGGCGAGTATGAAACAGGTTCGTTGCAGGCGCTTTCAGTGCCTTCCTCGGGTGCGTTGCAGCGCCTGGCGACAGTCGAGACTCCTCGATTGGGTACGGCGTTGGCTGTGGCCAAATCTGGCCAGTTTTTAATGGCAGCCTTTTCGGGCAGTGCGGCTACGCTGCGTGTTTTTGCACTGGATGCTGCTGGGATGCCGACTGATTCGCTTGCTGCAACAGATCAGCTGACTCTCCCAACGGGTGGTCGGATAGGTTCATTGTCATTGGTTCAGATGCCGGATCAAACCGACTGGACAGTGTTGATATCACAAGCAGACAGAACCTATGATTCTCGGGTTTTCATTTATCGCTATTCGACGAGCGCTGGATTCACCCTACTTTTGCAGTCTTCGGCCGATTTTTATTCCCCTCAACGAGACAACCCACTTGGCGCGTATTCGCTTGCGTGGGGCGCACCGGTGGTCTTTCCAAGTCTTGGAATTGTGGTTGCATTTCCGCAGGGCTCGCTTGGTTATCTTGGACAGAATCCAAGCGCGCTTGATTGGCTCTCTGGAAAGGTTTCAGTGCCAAATGCACAAAGTGACTTGCGAACTGTTTCGGCTTTAGTCGTCGATTTGAATCGGTTGATGAGCGGGACAAATAAAGCAAACTCGATTGGTTTTGCGCCCATTTCATTCAATGCTGCTGGTCAGTTGGGCGATGCCACTGCGGATTCATCTGCCACCGCAAATCAATCGTTTACTTTTCGACAATTTTATCAATCAGCAGTTGCGATCGACTCGCAAGGGTCGCCATGCATTCCAAATTCACCGGTGGCAGCCCTTGCCGCTCATACAGCTGTTGTTGCAACCAATACTGATTCCGCAGATGTAATTGCCTTGGGGGGATTCGATGTCGCCGCCAATCAACTTCGAACGCGATTGGCACAGGGCGACGTGCAGCCCTTGCTTGGCAATGTCCTTGTGCCAGCACCGGTGTCGTTGGCCTCGAGTCAACCCGATCTGGTTGGAATTCGTACTCTTATTCCCCAGTTTAATTTCATAAACACGGGTACCCTTTGCACTCTGACTTGGCTGCGAGTTGAGCAGCAGCGCAGTAGCCTAGGATTCGAGCAAAGTCGTGTTCAGGTCGTGACTGATGCGGCCGCTGTGAATCAGGCCCAGTTGGCGTCGCCCTTAAGAGGAATGGCTGGATTTACAGTGATCGGCTCGTCGATCCTTGCAAGTTCGTTCAATACGAATCAAATACAGCGCATTCAGTTCAACGGAACGGCACTGCAGGCCCAGGAGGTATTTCCGTGAAGTTTTTTCTCGACAGCGCTGATATTAACGAAATTCGTCAGATGGGTGAGCTTGGAATTTGTGATGGTGTGACAACCAATCCAACCCTGGTTGCAAAATCCGGACAGGATTTCAAAACATTGTTGCAGGAAATCGTTCGCCTCATTCCTGGCCCAATTTCAGCAGAAGTGGTGGGTTTAATGGCCCCAGAAATGTTGGCTGAAGCTGAAGTTTTGGCAAAAATTCATGAGAATATTGTCATCAAGCTCCCGCTCACACCCGAGGGCTTGAAGGCTTGTAAGGCACTTTCCTCGCGCGGGATCAAAACAAATGTCACGCTTTGCTTTCAAGCCGGACAAGCGCTCTTGGCTGCAAAATGCGGTGCGACCTACATTTCTCCTTTTATCGGACGTCTTGACGACGTTAGCCAAGACGGAATGCAATTGATTCGCGAAATTCGCGCCATATATGACAACTATGGATACGAAACACAGATCCTCGCAGCGAGTATCCGCCATCCTCAGCACATCATTCAGTCGGCACTTGCCGGCTCTGATGTCGCAACCTGCCCGTTCAAAGTGTTGATGTCGCTTTATCAGCACCCACTGACCGACAAGGGTTTAGCGAGCTTCATGGAAGACTGGAAAAAAGCGAACCAAAAGCCGATTGTGTAAAAAGCTTTGGTTCATTTTCGAGGCTGCGCTGATTATTTTCAGCAGTTCTTTCGAAAAACCCGAGGGGCGTTTTGTCCGCTCGGGTTTTATTTTTTCAAAAATTCAAACAAAAATTGAAAAAATAATAAATTTCGTCGTTAAAGACAGTTATTTTGTGAAGGCAGAAGTGCGTCAAGAAGCAATGCTGCAAAATTTTGCTTTTGCTGGTTTTTTTTGGGGTCTTTTTCTTCGAATATTTGTTATTCATCCAAATAGTTTTTGAGAAATTGAAAAATGATTTTTTGAGGGCCAAATGAGCGCAATTTTTGTTCCCACCAGTAACGCCGGAAAGCTCCGTGAATTTGAGCATGCTTTTTCTTCGCAGCAGTTGAGTTGTATTGGTTTGTCAAAAGCGCGCTCGCTACTGAATGATGGTTTTTCTTGGGTAACACCCATTGAAGATCGTGAGACTTTTGTAGGAAATGGTTATCGAAAATTCGAGGCGGCTGTTCGCGTTTTTTCGAAGTTGACTGAGATAGGTGTTGACGCATTTTTGGTCGATGACTCTGGACTGTGCGTGCCGCGATTAAACTTTTCACCTGGAGTTCATTCAGCAACGCTCGCGGGTGAGCCGCGAGATGATGCGAGAAATAGAGCATATCTAATGAATGAATTGAAAAATAAGTTGCTCTTACCCGATGACGGATCGGAGCCAGCCTTTTTTGTTTGTTCCTTGTTGATGGGACGTCGATACAACGGGAATAAAAGTTCTGCGCTAATGAGTGTGCAAAATAATGGAGATGAGTTGTTAGCATTTTTAGAGGCTACAGAAGGTAAAATTATGGCTCGGCTTCACAAAAGATTAGACCAAGTTCAAACCGCTGCCTATGCTGTTCGAACCCATCTTAATATCGACAAAAGTCACAATGAGATTTTTGAGGTTGATTTGGTCATGGGCTTTTGCACCGGACGTGTGGCTGTGACTGAGCAAGAGCTGTTGCCCGGCGAGGGACATGGTTATGATGCAATGTTCTTTCCAAGTGCCAAACCAAAGCTTTCCTTTGCGAGTCTTCCGCTCGCAGAAAAAAACCAGATGAGTCATCGCTCAGAAGCCCTGCGGGGCCTTATTTCACTGGCGAAATCTCATAGTGCTCCAGATGAAATTCAGGAGCTGTTTTAAGGATAACCTTCTTGGCAAAGCGATTGCGGATGTCTTGCACAAACTCAGCATCTTCTTCGCACAGGCGGTCGATAACCTGTGGATGAGCTTTGAGAACAAACGTTTCGGCGGTGATCTTTGAAAACTCACGGACCAGCTCGCGAATAATGTCGTAGGAAACACTGGCCGGACTTTTCACTTCGCCCTTGCCCTCGCAGTAGGGGCATGGAGTACAAAGTTTCTGTGACAGGCTTTCCTCAGTTCGCTTGCGGGTCATCTGCACGAGGCCCATTTCCGAGATTCTCAGTGCTGAGTTCTTCGCTTTGTCTTTCTTTAGCTCCTCAAGAAGGGCGTTGAAAACGCGATCGCGGTCATCTGGTCTGTCCATGTCGATGAAGTCTAGGATGATGATTCCGCCGATGTTGCGCAGTCGGAGCTGAAGAACAATTTCTTTAACCGCCTCAAGGTTGGTTTTGACGATTGTGTCGCCAAGAGATTTGCCACCCACAAATCGACCCGTGTTGACGTCAATCGCAGTGAGAGCCTCGGTTCGTTCGATCACGAGATAACCGCCAGATTTCAACCAAACCTTTGAGCCAAGTGCGCGCGCAATTTCAAGCTCAATCCCATAGGCATCGAAAATAGCCGTATCGCTGTGATACAGCTGGACCTGAGCACCTAGCTTTACTGAAAAGCGATTGAGAAAACGGACGACGTCTTCATAGACGTCTTTGTTATCAATAACGATTCGTTCGAGATCGCGCGAAATGAGGTCGCGGGTTGCGCGAAAAACCAGATTGAGATCTTCGTGAACAAGGCTTGGAGCTTTGGCTTTGGTTGCCTTCGCTTTGACGTTTTCCCAGAGCTTTAAAAGAAAGTCGATGTCGGCAATCAGTTTTTCTTCTGGAACACCTTCACTTGCGGTTCTGACGATGACACCCATTCCGTCGGGGCGAACTCGCTGAACGATGGTCTTGAGTCGGTTGCGTTCTTCTTCGTTGACAATCCGGCGGCTGATTCCAATGTGGTTGATATTTGGCATCAAGACAACGTAACGGCCGGGAAAGCTCAAATACGTTGTTATTCGTGCGCCTTTCGTTCCAATCGAATCTTTCGCGACTTGGACAAGTACTTCCTGTCCTTCTTTGACGAGATCGGCGATGCGGAAAAATCTTTGTGGGCGATGCGAACCAGGAGCGGCAGGAATAGGGCCTTCCACGGCGGTGGGTCCTGTAGGGTCTTCAACCGGCGTCTCGAGTGGTGCTTTTTCGTCTTCATCTAGAAATTCAGGAAGCTCTGATGTCGGACCTCCTGGCGGTTGGATGTCGCCACCATAAAGAAAAGCGGAGCGATCGAGTCCGATGTCGACAAAAGCGCTTTGCATTCCGGGTAGGACCCGAAGAATCTTCCCCTTGAAGATACTTCCAACAATGCCGCGATCTTTTTGTCGCTCAATATAGTATTCAGCGACGTGACCACCTTCGATCAGCGCCACGCGGGTTTCAAACGCCGAGGCGTTGATAATCAGTTGCTTTCCAACCATGTTTTTAAATCTTTCAAAAAATGTTCAAACTTTCGACTTAAGTCAGGGAGCCTCCAGCCCATCTTGTTGCGCAAGAGAGCGGCAGACCACCTCACTTGTGTCGGGAAGTGAACCAAACAATCTCCGCGCGTTCTCTTGGATACGGCCGATTGTTTGCGTCATTTCAGAGCGTTCTTCTACGACTGAATCCAGGGTACCCCAGCGGTTGAGAAATTGAAACAAGTTTTCCGGCTTTGCAAAACCTAGAGCAGCGTTCTCGGCGAGCAGCAAAGTTGCTTCTTGAGCGCGATGGGTTTGGTTTCCATAAAGGGTCACGATAGGGTGTGCTGAGGGTTCAAGCACATTGTGGAGTTGGCCATCGAATCCACCCCCAACAATCGCAATGTCAGCTAAGTGATAGGCATCCGCGAGACTGCCAAATCGGTCGAGAAGAATAACACAGCGCGTGTGGGTGACAGTGATTGCATGAGGGAGTTCTGCATCTGTGAAGCGGCTGATGCGATGAACCGTGGCACCTGCAGACATGAGACGTTCTTCGATGGCATTGACTGTTTTTGAGTCCACCTCTGAAGGCGCAACTATCACGATTTCTCGTGACAAAAAAGCTTGCAGGCATTGTTCGAGAACTGAAAGTTCTTCTTCATGCGGGGAGCCAAACACGATGACCTTACGTTTTTCAGCGCCAGTTTGCGAAAAAAGTAATTTCTGCAGCTCGCCAAGGTGGCCGGAAAGCGATTGAAGCCGGTTTTTTTCCGCACGCTCACGTGCGCGCGTCCATTTTGCGTCACCACAAACCACGATTTTATCCTTGGATATGCCGCGTTCAATGAGAATATCTTTGTCAGATTCCGAGACTAAAAAAATTCTATCTGCAAATGTGAACCAATGACGTCGGAGAGCGAATTGAACAGAGGTGGGGAGCACTGAGCGCGCGCGGCTCAGCGTGGCAGACAAGACCGCAATCGGTATTCCCGCGCGTGTTGCTGATTTGATGAGTGCGGGCCAAAAATCATAGCGGACAAGCAGCAAGCGCTTGATTTTTAGTTGCTGGATCGCCTTTGTAAAAGCGGACATGTCTTCTAAGGGCAAGCTTGTGGCATTGAGCATTCCTGGGCAGTTTTTTGTAAAAGGCTTTGCGCTTGGGGAAAAGTAAGTCAGAAAAAAATAGACGCCGTGGTTTTCGCTGAGTCTTCGAAGAATTGGTATGACCTGCTCAAGTTCGCCAGCACTTGCGACATGTAGCCAATAGACAACCGGAAAATGCTCGGAAGTTTTTAGGCTGTTTAGCTTTTCTGCAGCTTTAGCAATTGCTTCTATCCAGGCCTTCTCTCTGCGCTCAAGAAGGAAGATTTTTGCCTTTTCTGAGGAAATGATTCTCCCGAGCAAAGCGCATGAGAGACGAACTGGGGCAAACAAGGTGCAGCTGAGAAATGCCATCAAATTTAAGATCATTTGTTGCGATCTTTGATTGGTATAAAGGGAAGATCTACAGGCCCTGTGTACATGGACAGCGGGCGATAGAGGCGGTTGTTTTGCCGCAGCTCAATGATATGCGAACACCAACCAACAATGCGCGCCGCGGCAAAGATTGCAGGAAATAACACAGGCTGAATTCCGAGTCGTCGGTAAACAGCACCACTCCAGAAGTCAACGTTGACGTGAATGGATTGTTGTCTCTCCGAGAAACGCGCGCGCGCGCGTTCGGCGATATAAGCAAGAGTTTTGATATCCTTTGCTTCACGTTCACCGCGAGAGAGTTCTTCAAGGAGTCCTTCGAACACCACGGCGCGTGGGTCTGTTTGCTTGTAAACCCGATGTCCCATGCCCATGATTTTGCCACCACGGGCAAAGAGATGATTAAGATATGAGTCGACATCACCCCACTCTTCAACCTCTGCGAGCATTTCTACAACTTGTTCACTCGCACCACCGTGCAGCGGGCCACTCAATGCTCCAACGGCGGCACTTGTTGCTGCGTACATGTTGGTGAGCGTTGAGGCGACAGCTCGAGCTGTGAAGGTCGATGAGTTGAAGCCATGATCCATTTGCAAAATAAGAGCGATTTCCATGGCGCGGGTGTGTTGGGGCGAAGGAACTTTGCCGGTGAGCATGTAAAGAAAGTTTTCTGCATGAGAGAGATCTTCACGAGCTGCAAGAATACTTGCACCTTGATTGAGCCGATAGATAGCAGCCAAAATGATTGGTGTTTGCGCGATAATCCGCATGGCGAGTCCGAGGAGAGTTTCTTCCTCAGAGTATTTCGGACCCGGGTCGGTGCATCCAAGGGCAGCGAGTGCTGTCTGCAGCGCAGCAAGGGGCGCCGTGTGACGGGGCAGCTCCTGGAGGATTCGGATAATTTTTTCTGGCGTGTGCGACAGCTGTCGGAGTCTCCAAGTAAAGGATGTCAGTTGTTGCTGATTGGGAAGGCTGCCGCACAGGAGGAGATATGCGATTTCCTCAAAACCGGCATTTTTCCCCAAATCTTCAACCCGATAGCCGCGATAAAAAAGACGGCCGTGCTGACCATCAACCCAACTGATTGCTGTTGTGTCGACCACAAGATCATCCATCCCACGACGGATCGGTTGATTTTGTGCCAAAAGGTCTTGAGCCACTCTGCCTCCCTTTTTTGACCACCCTGCCCTGATTTGTTACCACGTCGTCACGTCAACTGAGAAACATTTCAAAGTGAGGACAGTGTCATGGAGGTTTTGCCCCTCGAGCGCCCCTTATTAGAGCTCAGCAAGCGAATTGTTGAGCTGCGGGCACAGGCGCGTCAGTCTCATCTCACGGGAAAGAATGAAAAAGAGCTCCAAAGTGAGATTGCCACCTTGGAGGAGCAATTTGAAATTTTGGCAAAGCAGATTTTCTCGAATCTGACTCCCTACGAAATCACGCAGCTGAGTCGACATCCGCACCGCCCCTATACTTTGGATATCGTTCATCAGCTTTGTGATGACTTTATTGAGCTTCAGGGCGACCGAAATTTTATGGACGATGCCTCAATTGTTGGGGGTCTTGGAACCTTTCGTGGGCATCGGGTTGTTTTTGTTGGCCATCAAAAAGGCCGTGGCACCAAGGAAAACATGAAGCGCAATTTTGGTATGCCTCGCCCTGAGGGTTATCGTAAGGCGCTGCGTTTGATGAGCATGGCTGAACGCTTCAAGCTTCCCATTGTTACTTTTATCGATACCCCAGGAGCCTACCCGGGAATCGACGCAGAAGAGCGCGGACAAAGCGAAGCGATTGCGAAAAATATCATGGTGATGTTCAAGTTGGGTGTGCCAATCATCTCGGTGGTGGTTGGTGAAGGCGGCAGTGGTGGTGCTCTGGCCATTGGTGTTGGAAACCGAGTTCTCATGCTTCAGTACAGCACTTACAGTGTGATTTCTCCTGAGGGATGTGCGTCTATTCTCTGGAAAGACGGTGGACAGGCCGACCGTGCAGCTGCGGCTTTAGGTGTGACCGCCGACCACGCCCAGAAGTTAGGTGTTGTGGACGAAGTGATTCCCGAGCCATTGGGTGGCGCACATTGGAAACCAGCTGAGGCCATTGCGACCCTGGGAGACACTCTCGAGCGCCACCTCTTAGAGCTTGGAAAATTAACCTCAGAACAACTCAAAAAACAGCGACACCAAAAGTTTGCGGCGATGGGACAAGTTGAAGCCCGTGAGCCTGTTTCTCCCTTTCGAACAGATGTCGCACCGGTCTCTGCGTGGACGCAAAGCTGGGAACAACTCACTCGTTTGCCTGGATTTGTGGGAGAGCACACCTCGCCATGACTGCTTTTCCTGCCAATGAGGAATCGGTAAAAGTCGTCACGATTGATGGCCCTGCTGGTTCAGGTAAAAGCACGGTCTCGCGAATGTTGGCTCATAAGTTGGGATGGATTTACGTCACGACTGGCGCCATTTATCGAACCCTCGCTTTGATGCTTTTTGAGGCAGGGACTGGTGTTCAAGATCGAGGATCCATCGAACGATTCGTCGCTTTTTTGTCGGAGCGCTACCGTCAAGATCCTCGCAGTGGCCGAGTTTTTCTGGGTGAGCGAGAGATCACGCACGAGATTAGAACGCCATTTATCTCGGAACAAGCGAGTTTAGTGGCACAAGATGAGCTCGTTCGCCGTCGGCTACTCCCTGTTCAACGTAAGGTTGTTTTAGATTGCAATGGGGCTGTTGTGGACGGTCGTGACATGGGGACAGTTGTATTTCCCGACGCACCGCTCAAAATATTCCTAACAGCTTCTCCCGAGCAACGAGCTCAGCGCCGGATGGACGAACTTCGGTCTCAAAACCAGGAGCCGAGTTTGGATGAACTCATTCGGGAGATTCACGAGCGTGATGCGCGTGATGCCAATCGACTGGTTGCACCGATGCGACCAGCCGACGATGCTGTTCTTTTGGACTCGACCGAACTTGAGCCCAATGCTGTTGTGCGCGCCATTTTGAGGCTGTGCGTAGAGCGTGGATTGGTGCCAGGACAGGAGGAGTCCTAACCGAAAAACGAATTGTATGAAGTGTGAGGAGCACCTATGGGCGACCAAACCAATCTTGAGACCATGAATTGGCTATCAATCTTTACCAATGGTGGACCTGTCGGTGTAGCGATTCTCGGACTGTTGATTCTTCTTTCGATCGCAACCTGGGCGGTGATTTTCGAGCGCTGGAGAGCACTGAGACATCTGCAAAACATGTCAGATGATTTTATGCAGGAGTTCTGGGACTCAAAGAGCCTTTCCGATTTGAATGGTAAACTCAAAGATCTTGATTATAGCCCAGCGCGTGAAGTTTTTCGCTCCGGTTATAATGAAATGGTGCGAGTTCTTCAGGTCCGAGAAAAGCGGGGTTTGTCTTCAACCGCTCCTTTGTCAATTGACACCGTTCGTCGCGCCCTTGGTAAAGCGCGTCAGCTCGAAGAAGTGCAACTTTCGCGTAACATGACCTTTCTCGCAGTTTCCGCATCGGCCTGCCCGTTTATCGGCCTGTTTGGAACCGTGGTGGGTATCATTCGTGCGTTTCATGATATCGGACAAACCGGTTCTTCGAGTCTTGCAGCTGTCGCGCCAGGTATTTCCGAGGCGCTTGTTGCAACTGCACTCGGATTGGCTGCCGCAATTCCCGCGGTGATCGCCTTCAACTTTTTTAATGGTAAAGCGCGTCAACAAGTGCTTATCCTAGAAGGTTTTTCAACCGACTTTCTCAATATTCTAGAGCGTCATTTCAATTTGGGTCGCGCGGGTGATCAACCAGCGGCGCACGCTCCATCAGGCTCGGTGCTTTCGTCAATTGCGGAAGCCTAAGTTCGCTATCATCAAAGAGTTCTGAGGTCTGAGGAGGATGTCATGGATATGAAGACCAGTGACGGTGAGGCGGGCGAAACAAGCGTACTAGGTCGCAGCACAATGCTTGCAGACATTAATATTACACCTTTTGTTGATGTTATGCTGGTTCTGCTGATTATTTTTATGGTTACAGCACCGTTTGCAGTGTCGGGCGTCGATATTCAATTACCAAAATCAAAAGCCAAAACCCTAACCCTTGGTCAGGATCCGATTGTTGTTTCGATTTCAAGCCAAGGGGAATTTTTTCTTGGCAAAAAGAGCCTCAAACGTGATGAACTCACAGCAAAAATACAAGCAGCACTTGTTGGTCACGAGCAGCCCACGGTTTTTATCCGTGCCGACCGAGAAGTTGCATACGCGAAGGTCATGGATGCAATGGCAGCAGCGCAGGCCGCTGGAGCGAAAAAGATCGGTATGATGGGTGAAGGCACCGGAAACGGAACAAAGGTGCGCTGACTTATGTACATTCCCGCTCGAGAGCATACGGCGTCTATTATGAGCTTTCCTCAGGTGGATGGCGACGTGATGATCTGGACGTCGCCGCAAAAGTCTGCGGGTTTGTCAGAAGAGCCGCAGCTTGATGGCATCGCAACCGACGGATCCGTTGAGTTGGCCCAGCCCGAGATAGATGTGCCTTTTTCCGCTCGTTTTATGCTCGATGCCGAACCTCGTATTGATGAAGTTGCATTCACACACCGCTTGCGTGTTGAAGGTCTCGATGACGATGGCATGGGACCTTGGCCGCTTGGGTTTTCTATTCTCTGGCATGCATTATTGGTGGCTCTTGTCTTTGGTTTTGTGCAGTTGGCTGAAGTTCGAAACCCTTTCGACAAGAATCTGAGCGAGCCAATTGAAGTGAACTTTGGTTTGTCGATGGATCTCTCTCGTGCGCTTCCGGACGGCAAACCCGCGGATCAGCGGCAAGATGCAGAAGCGCTCAAAACCGCGCAGCAACTTCCACAACTTCCGAAATTATTGGCGGTTGATGTTGCCACTCCGGCTCCGGTTGATAATTCGCTCGCTCAACCACAAGCAGCACCGGCAACCCCGATTCCAACTGCAGTGCCAACGGCAACACAACCTCCGAAGGTTGTTGCAACGCCAACTCCGGGTCCGGTTGTTCAGCAGCAGGTGGACCCTGCCGCAACAAAAAAACTCAAACTTGAAGAACTCGCGAAGCGGCTTGAAAAAGAGCAGCGCACGGTTGGTGCGAAGGAAAGAGCCGGCGTTCAAAAGCCATCTACAAATGACACATTCAAGCGTCCGAATGACATCCCTATTTCTCCACTTGGGCGCGATATTCCTAAGGCGCCCGCCGCATTGGCACAAGCCGGAGCGCTCACCGGAAAGATCAATCAGCAGGTTAAAAATGAATATGCACAAGCGGCAGCAATGCACATGCGCAAACATTGGAGCCTGCCTGATGTGTTGACCTTCGAATCTAGATTGGAAGTCGTCCTTGGATTCGAAATCAACAACCTTGGTCGGATCATGGGACGAGTGCGTGTTGTGCGCGGAAGTGGCAATGCTCGCTTTGATGAAGAAGCAATGAAGGCTCTTGAGTCTGCCGGGCCTTTTCCTGATTTACCTAAAGAGATGGGCAGCAAAATTTCGATGAAAATGAAATTCTCACCACAAAGCATTAATTTTTAGGAAGAGTCATCATGAAAAACAATCGGTTTCAATTCATTGTATTTCTGATGGTCATTGCTTCAGCAGTCGCTGCTTTAGCTATGACGATTTTCCCGACAACTTCCTACGCCGCCGAACCCGCAGATAATGAGCTATTTGTTGATGTTGGTCGCGCGGGAATTAGAAAGCTGAAAATGGCAATTCCAGTGTTCGGATTTGAACCTGGAACGGCCGTCACAGACAGTGATCGTGAATTCGCAGCAGACCGTTTGTCAGATATCTTTGCTTTCACAAACTCTTTCGAATTTGTTCCAGCGGCAAGTTACATTGCGAAGGGCAATATCGCTGCCAAGCCTATTCAATATGACGAATGGACGCCTATTCAAACTGAAGCGGTTATTTTTGGAAAGTTTGTTCCGAGTTCAGTTGTTGGAAAATTTACCCTCGATCTTCGCTTTTTTGATATTAAGCGCCGCAAACAATTGCATGGCGTTCGCTACTCAGACTTTGAGGTTGGTGATCTTGATAGGGTTTTGCGCAGATTTGCCGATAAATGTATAGAAAAGTTAACCGGTGAGAAAGGTATCTTTTCGACAAAATTGGCCTTCGCTGGATCGAGAAAATCCGGTGAAACACGACAGATATTCATTTCAAATTTTGATGGCACAGGGCTTCGGCAAATTACCAACAACGGCTCCATTAATATGAGTCCTTCGTGGTCACCCGACGGAATTAAGTTGACTTATACCTCCTTCCGCGAAGGCAAAGCAGATATTTATGTTTATAATATGCTGACTCAGCGGACCTCGAAATTAACCAGTGGATTTGGCAACAATTCAGGCGCGGCGTGGCATCCAGACGGACGTAAAATTGCATTTTCCGGCAGTCACTCTGGGCTGACAAGTATATTTACAGTGAATTCCATGGATGGTGGCGAACGAAAGTCGTTTATTTCTGGAAGCGGGCTCGAGGTAGAACCTGCATTTTCTCCAGATGGAGTCAAAGTTGCATTTGTGAGCGGAAGATTTGGCAATCCGCATCTCTTCATACGCGATTTACGCTCGGACAGTGATACGCGCATTACCTACGCGGGTTGGTACAACTCATCGCCATCTTGGCGGCGCGATGGACGCAAATTAGCCTTTGCTGGATATGACAGAGAGATCGATCGTTATGATATCTTCACGGTGAACCCGGATGGTCGTCAGATGGAGCGTCTCACTCTCGATCAAGGCGACAATGAAAAACCATCATGGTCGCCGGATGGAAGGTTTATTGCTTTTCAATCAAATCGACTTGCAAAGGGCCGCGGAAAAGCCAATACCTACAAGCTCTATATTATGAACCGCGACGGCGGGAATGTTCGCCCCTTGAGTATTCCTTTGCATGATGTCGTGATGCCGGTTTGGAGTCCGTTTTTGGACACAGTTGATTAAGGATACGGAGTGAGAATTACGCGAGTTTATACAAAGACCGGCGACAAGGGCTCGACGAGTTTGGCTGATGGTTCGCGGGTTTCAAAAGCTGATTTGCGACTCGAAACTTATGGCACCGTTGATGAACTCAATGCAATCGTCGGCTTGTGTCGAAGCTCGCTCGCAGAGTTGCTTGTTCAGCATTCAGATCGATTGAGTTTTTTTGATCGATCTCTTGAATGCATTCAGAACGATTTGTTCAATTTGGGTGGAGATCTGGCCACTCCAATTGCCTCGCGCTGGGAAAATATGATTGTGGTTGGTGAGGCAGAGATCACTCATTTAGAGCAAATGATCGACGAGCTACAACAAGATTTGTTGCCGTTAAAGGAATTTGTGCTGCCTGGAGGCACGAGACTCAATGCTGAACTGCACATCGCGCGCACCGTGTGTCGTAGGGCTGAACGAATTGCGGTGCAGCTTCAGGAAAATGCTGAGATAAACCCACAAGCTGTGCCATTTTTAAACCGACTCTCAGATTACTTTTTTGTTGCATCACGTTGGGTGCAAAAGGAGTTGGGCGCTTCTGAAGTCACCTGGAAAAAGGTTGGTGGCTTGCGGGATTTTATACCACCTTTTGCCAAGTAACTCGATAGTTTATTGAAGCAAAATTAAGCTCACCGACATCGCCAACCTTCACTTCCGCGACACCCACAGGGGTTCCGGTAAACAGAACATCTCCTGCGCGAATTGGAAAGAACTGTGACGCGTAAGCGAGACATTCCGCAGGTGAGTGGCTCATTTGTTTGCCTGTCGCGCGTTGTCTGAGCGAGCCGTTTATTGATAGCGAAAAGGGGGTTTCAAGCAGCCCCGGAAGTTCGCTGCAGGGGAGCCAAGGGCCAATCACAGCGGAGTCAATGAACACCTTACCCGTTGTCCACGGAGTGCCCTTCTTTTTCGCTTCACCTTGCAGGTCGCGGAGGGTCATGTCGAGGCCAACCGTAACTCCTCCAAGAGCTGTTTGCGCTTCTTCAACGGACATCTTGTAGCCATTGCGGTCGATACGAAAAACAAGCTCAACTTCATGATGAATTTGCTGGGAATGTGACGGCAGACTCAGGTTGAGAGTTTCCCCATTTGCATCTGCTTGCCTCAGAACGCTCGGTGGCTTGATAAAGAGCACCGGTTTTTCAGGGTGGATGTCGCCCAATTCGGCGGCATGATCCGCATAATTCTTACCAACGCAGAGAATTTTATCCATGTGAGGCCTCCAGGGTCGTCGCGGCGCCCACTTTAGGAGTGCCTCGCACTCTTGTCCAGTCGACATCTCTGACATCTCGCCACATTGGCGTTGAAAGTTTTCAACGGAAATGCGACCACCGTATCTGCGTCATTTGAGTTCATCGCCAGGGTGTTTACATGCAGTATCGCAACAATAGAGGTTCAAATTATCGGCCGAAGCCTCCACGCGGCCCAGTTAAACTCACTTTTGGTGTGATTCCTTCACCCAACGCGGGTGAAAACAGCGCACCTCCTCCACCGCCACCCCGTAAAGCAGAAGAGCCAATATTTGCTCGCCAGGAGATTGTTGGAACACTGAAGCTTAAGGGTGTTCCCTACGAGAAAGGCGAACCACTTGCG
>RGDM01000031.1 GCA_009918675.1 bacterium | reverse complement strand
CCTGCGGCAATGGTACTGCAGTTTTAACTGTGGGAGAGTAGCTCGGTGCAGCCTTTTTATTCCGAATCCCCGAGAGAAAAATCTCTCGGGGATTTTTTTATGACCAACATTCGAATTGCTTTGACTCACGAGCCATTGCTTGCGGCCCGCAGTGGGTCATCATCATGCACTTCTTGCAGGGTCTGTGTTCATTTCCAACACCGGTCAACTACACCTCCCAGGTCGAGCCAGTTAGCTTTAAGTAAACATGGCTGAGCGGACCTATGTTAGCTCTAACTAAACATGATTGAGCGGACTTGAATATGAAAATTGAATTGAACCAAAAATCATTTGCAGTGGGTCTGGTGTTGGGAGTCGGCATTGCTTTTATATTTCACTTGGCAAGATCTGACAAACCTGTGCTTATGAGTCCTGCTCCTGATAACAAGGTCGAGCAGGCATACCGCCGCAATGGATTTGGCGATAAAATTATGTCTGCTGAGCGGCGAAAGGCGTTATCGACTTGTTATAAGACGATGCTGCGCGAGGCTGGTTATGACGAAGTTAATCCAACCCCAAAGCCCGGAACTTCAAACGAAAAGGCTGATATTTTTGAGGGTAAAGTCACATTTGTCTTCCATGTTGAAGAAGATGGCAAACTCAAAAATTTCGAACTCGCCGATTCCGATTTCCGGGATACGGACTTTACCAACTGCATTGCAACCTCATTCAAAGGTCTGCGCTTTTTACCACCGCCTTTGGGAATCAATCGCTTTCTCGCGCATGAATTCATTTTCAAATCAGATGAAACATTCAAGCGTGAGAATGAGGAAAGAAAAAATCAGACACCATTGACGTTGGTAACTGCGACACCTGTAGCAGGAAAGAGAGCGGAGGAAGCGCAGGAAGGGAACGCGAAAAGCAAATGAGATGTCGCTCGCGACTCGGAATTTCGTTGTAATGTGGATCCTTCAACGATCGACTTGCCCCGAAGCTTAATTTCTCGAGACGAGTGCTGATTTTTAGAGACTGCCAGCGTTTTCTTGGGTTTGTTAAAGAAATAAAAAATAAATCACAAAATTTATCGCAATGGACACTTTTGACTCGCTAAGCAGCATCTTTTTTGATGAATGATTTCGGCGACCACTTCAAAGTGACAATTGTTACGTCATCTGCAGGTGGATGCTCTTTCCACAAGTCAGTTGCAAACTTTACACACGAATTAAGTCTGTCGATCAGCGGGCCTTCCTGCGGTATCGACTTTAGCATTCGTTTCTTGTTCACCCGAAGCGCATCGGGACCTTCATTTTCCAGCAAGCCGTCGGTGTAGATAATGATCATCTCACCGTCTGAGAGGGTATGCTTCTGGGCTGTGTATTTTGTTTCAGGATCATCGCCCAACAGGTTTCCTGCAGCAGTGATACTTCCTGGCTCTTTTCCGGGAGCAATTTTGAACGGATGGGGGTGTCCCGCATTGACGACGTAATAGTCGCCTTTGTTCAAATCGATACATGTGAAGAACATCGTCATGTATTTTAAACCGCGACTCGAACGGTAGAGAACGTGGTTTACGACGTTCGCCAAGTCTTCCAATGCGGCAGCTTGATCCTCAAATCTCTCAGCATCACATTCGTTCCACAGATCAATCGCTCCTGCAGCGACGCCAGTGATGATTGACGCTGCGAAATCGTGACCTGTTACATCTCCTACGGCCACAAAAAAGCGGTTCCATTTTTTGCAGTGGTGGTAGCCGTACCAGTCTCCACCAGTGCGACCAGCACTATGGTAATGGACTGCAATCTCGATGTTATCAAATGAATGTTCACTTGGCAGAAGTGCGACTTGTTGAGCTTGCGCGGCAACAAGCTCCAAATCCATCTTGGCTTTTTCTTTTACATCATGAACGTAGTCGATATTCTTCAGCGCTACCAGCAAAGATGCCGAAAGCGATGTAACAAATTTTACAAGATGACTTCTGTCGCCGACATCGAATTCACCACTCTTGAATTTTCTTATGACCAACGCGCCAAAAGAATCATCACACTGAACTGGAATGGTCATTGTTGATGCAGGAGTCGAGACCTCATCATCTATCGGCGAGTCTCCAGCTTTGAAGGCTCCAGGGAGTGAGGTCAGCTTTCCGTCAGTGTTTTTTTTGTCTTGATCGCTTTGTCCCGAAAAAACAACTTCAAAAAGCTCTGCGGGTGACTCAGGGCCTCGAACAACATAGGTGAAATGGATTGGCAACTCTTCGCTGCTTTCGGGCATTGTATGACCGATATTGGTAAAGACAAAATCCATGCTGTAGACATCATTTTTCAGGTCTATTTCTTTTGCAATCGTGTCTGCAAGCAAAAGTATCAACGCCCGATATGTGCGAGCTTCCGCAAGGAGTTGTGTGCAATCCGAAACGCGCTTGAGTTGATCTTTGGCTTACTGCTCAGCAATTGCTGTCCGTTTTGCCGTCTTAAAAAGGTTTGCGAAAAATTGTCCCTGCACTGTTGCAAGCGCGAGATAAAATGCCAAGACACCAAGAGGCATGATTCGAAAACCAGAATGTATCAACCGCAATTCGTTTGCCAGCTCCCAAATTCCCGCAACAAACAACAGCGAAAGACCAGCATGAAAGGTTCGCGAATATCCTTGTTCACGCAGCGTGTTGAACGAGTGGATCAGTAGCGACCCGAAGGTTGGTACAGCGATGAAGTAAAAGCAGCTAAGAAATGTGGGAAGTCCCAATGCCAGAAAACTTGCCATGACCAATGAGACTGCAAAGAATAAAGAATTTATTATTATCAGCCGTAGCAACCAGAGCGGAGAAGACAAAGTGAAAAATGTTGTTATAAAAGCTGATTAAGAAAATCCGCGTTGCATACAGCCCGGCAAGGCTAAGTGTTCCAGTCCAGACCGCATTCAAGCCCAAGATCACTCTGGAGTGCATCGTTGCAGTCATGTAAAGGAGTCCGCAAAGCGAGAACATGGCGAGGTGCAGATATGTTTTTACGGAACAATAAAGAGCAAAAAGAATAAGCCCGGCAATGGCGTGCATTGCCAACGTACAGATAACAAAAACTTTCGTGCCATCTTGCTTGAGCATATTGAGCACAAAATCTGCCCACTGCCTCACTTGCACAGGCCCCACTGGCCCAATCCGAGTTCCGTCGGATTCGGCCTTTACAAGATATTCGCGATCCGTGCTTCCTTCGGGAAGGGCGATAAGATGAGGTGATAGGCCAGGGTATCCGTCTTCGCGTCCAAACGAATAGATGACTTTGTCTTCGGAAAAAACGTCAAAACGAATATGCATCTTCTCAAATTAGAGGGTGAGCTTGGATTGTCCATTGTGAGCGGGAACCCTCTCTCTCATCCAAAGGCTTTTCTCTTTTTGGGGCGCAAGTGAATCTGTATTAACGGCGAAAGGCTGCCAATTGATGTTGCGTGGAGGGGCCGAAGGTTTTTCAATTAAGCTTTCAATGAACGCGAAATGGACGATTGGGGCATTTGGAACAAGATTTTCTTCTGCATTCGCCGCTAGAACCCAAAAGGTAACGAGAGCGACAATGCAAGTCACCAGATGTCTAATGATTTTAAAAAATTCTCTTGTTCCAAGCCAAAACATGCCCAAAGTCCCCATCGCTTTTTTCGGAACTCCGAAAGAGGACAGCAGCATCCACCTTCAAGAATTGATTCGGAAAAATTTTCACTCAGTCAACGTGTGCGTTGACTGCATTCAAACACGTTCGTGAATGATTTCAATTGTTATTGCATTTTAGTGCATTGCCAGCATCTGACTCGAAGAGTCTGAGCGGTTGTAAGTTCAAAACTATTTTTCGCTTTGACCGTAGGAAACGACGAACCAATCTGACGGCGTGGGAATTTTTGAAGAGAAGATTGGAAGCGTTTGTGGTTGAAGTACGCCCGATGGGTTGAAGTTGGAGACTAGGTATGCCGGTGCCTGGAAGAAAAATGACAGTTGTCTGATGAATCCAATATAGACCCAATTCATGAGATGGAATTCGGTGAAGAGATGATGATTGGTTAGAACTACATTGCGTTGGAAAAAATTCCAATTGGCCGGGAAAAGCGATTCATAGCAGATTAATATCCGATTCTCTTGGGCAAACTTTTTAAGCAGATCTTGATTGTCGCTTGGCGACTCCTCACTGAGTTCTGCTTTTGGGGTTCTTTGTGAGTAGGTAATTCCCTTTGATGGAGCTTCAAACATAGGCATATGTTCTTTTTTAACTCGGAGGACTCGAACTGGGTTATTCGATTCACGTTGTGGGTCGTTTTGCTGTTCTGTGATTTGCCATCCGAGAGCAACATTAGAATTGTTTAAAAATGCCCCCTGAATCCAGGCGACTTTTTTCACTCCGGACATTTTGTGAAGTGTTTGAAAAACCGGTTTCGCTATCAGTGAAATGTCAGAGGTATTTTGCAACGAGACAAGAGTTTCTGGAAGAATAATTACAACGTCGCTGCTCAATGTTTTTGATTTGGTTTGTTCTGCAAGGTGCTTGGCGAGACTTTCGCCAAGGATAGAGAGTGCGACATTGTTGCCGCTTGCAATTTTATTTCGTATGGATTGATCAATATATGTTTGGAATAATATAGTATCCACAGCTTGTTGGGGTCGATTATCAATCGATTTCACCTGCAGAGAAGAGGCTGGAAGCGGGACAGGAAGAGCAGGGAAATACGTGATTGGATGCCACGAGTGAAAAAATAAATACTCGCTCATCAGAAACAATAGGTAAAGCATTGATGTCGTGAGGACGCGAGAATAGATTTTCTTCATAAGCAGAGGTTTCATTGCTAAGGTCATAAGCCCACGAATTCCTCCGTAGGTGAGAATACCGAGTGCAAAAAACGCGATTGCTAAGGGAAGAGCTTTATTTTCGCCTGCCTTTAAAAATGAGGCGTACATATCTGGGAAGTAGGGTAGACAAAGTATTGCCCCTGAAATGAACGACCAGAGCCAGAATTTTCGAGTCCTGTAGCTCTCGAATAACGAGATGTAATGTTGCGCTATGAAGAAACCCGTTCCGGCGAGGGTGATTGGTCTCGCCAAGACGAGCCATAGGACATCGAGTTTTTCGGGTAGAGAAACAAAAGCCTCATTTGCAAGGCGTAGTGTCCAAAGTAAAAACGATAGGCAGAGTATGCGCAGAGCTGGACTCACTTTGCCATCTCCTTTGGACAAGGCATTTAGAATCATAAGTCAAGAACAACGTTAATTTTGTCAATTGATCTTACAGTTGCCAGGTGGACGTGCAAGTTGTGGGTTTGCTTGATTTGCTGGTTCAGGATTGACTCTTGAAAGAGAAGACACGCTTCTCACTGAGCTTCAATGCCAAGTTAGATCAGATTATGAATGTTTTAGGGCCTATTCATTTGCATTCATTCTGCCGTGGGGTTCCCAGTGTGACAAAAACATGCCCAACTCTTTTTGTTACGCACGGTGGTGGACCTTGTTTTTGGATGAATTTGGATCCCCCGCACCTTTTCCATGCACTGCGAAAGTTTATTGATGATCTTCCCAACAGATTCAGTGAAAGGACTTCTGCCATTGTGGTTGTGTTGGCTCATTGGGAAGAGCCGGATTTCACAATCCAATCGACTTTGAATCCTGCAATGATTCATGATTATGTTGGCTTTCGTTCAGAAACAGATCGGCTCAGTTATCCTGCGTTTGGGTTCGACCGGAGAATATTCTGATCCTGGGCAGTGGATTGAGGTTGATAAACTGGACTTCTGCGCCGCAAGCCCGGCTTACGCTTTTTATTCCTCTAACGGTTTGCGTTGGTGCAGGCGAACTTAACACCTGTGAGAAGATATATTCCGAGATTCTACCCTCGTGGAATGTTCGCATGTCCTGCTTCGAGTTTCGTTGATTGTTTTACTGAGTCAAGCATGCATTGAGGCCAAGGAGAATTGGCTCTCAAGGCCTGTTGCAAGCCAATCATTTTCTGTAAACTACCACCACGCGCATCTGCTGCAGTGGAGCTTTTATGAGAAATTTACTTCAAGTTTCCCCGTTGGTGATTGTGTCTTTGAGCAGTGCTTTAACAGCAGGTTGTTTGCAGCGGAGTTTCAACAACCGCTCTGAGTTGAAGGAATCTCTTGGTCAATTCAACTCGCCCGAGAGTTTGGGGCTTTCAAGCAACGCGCTCGATTGGGAATCCATTCACAAAGAAACCAAAGGTGAACGCGCGCATGCGTGGTCAGATACCTGGTGGCCGCATTACGCAAAAGGGATAGCCGACCGTTATACTCTTCGAAGAAACACAAAAAGCAGCGAGAACCTGAGTGGACGCGGCGCGTTGTTGTCGCGTTTTGTTGAACAGTATGTGAGCGCAGTTGCCAAGAAAGATCCCAAAGAGCTGGCACTTTTGTCGCCTGCCGAAAAATACGATTACCTCACAACGGATGTTGAGGTTCCGGCGAATTTAATGGCACGACTGCAAAGCTATTCAAAGAAGTATGCAGGAACGCCCGCTGAACAAGTTCTTCTTGGCTTAGAGAACAAACTCGAGAAGTTGGGCGAATACGACGAGACCTACAAATCTCTCAATCAAGAATACGCTCGAGAGGCAAATTCTTCGGCCAACCTTTTCAAGCCGCTTTTAAACGAGGCAGTTGAGTTGAACTCTCAGTTGAAGAAGTACCTGCCCGTGACATCGCACGATTGGGGTTTATGGCTCGATACATTCTCGTGGGCGCACGACGAGGAGTGGGCATGGATGGGAATTTGCAACGGCTGGTCGCCCGCAGCCCTGCGTGAAGCGAAGCCACTCAACAGCGTGATGGCGATTCGCGGATCTAAAAAGGTTCTTTTAACTGAAGGCGATATTCGCGGTTTGTTGAGTTGGGTGTGGGGCTGGCAGTTTCCGAATGTCACACTTGGCGCAGGTGTGCGCTGCGATGCAAATGAATCGCGAACAATTGTTAAAAATCGGCGAATTATCGATGGTCGGTTGTGCGAAGGAAATGGCTCAAGGCCCGGACATTGTGTTGCTGCGAACACAATTTACATTCAATCAGATGACCCCTTTGCACGTGTGCCTGGACGAACTGTTCGATTTGGATTTGATCCGCAAAACAAAACCTCTCATGAGGCACGTCTGAAGACGAACCTAGGCAATGCCTATTACGAAGCTGAAGTGCGAGACCTGAAGAGTGGCGAGAAAAGGGACCTTCTCATTCAACTCACGCAAGCATGCCGCGATATGAACCCCGGACTTTTTCATGCAGCGCTTGTTGATTTGGTTGCGCGTAGAAAAACAGGATTTGTTGTTGATGCCGACCGCTACACACAGGTTTGGAATCAACCCGTTTACGCGTATGAGATGACCTACCTCCCAATCGCTAAGAAGGACGGTTCGCAAGCCGAACCTGGGATTCCAGTGGCTTTGAATGAGGTTCGAGAAGATCCTTATGCTGCATTCCGAGCTGAGAAAACGAATCACATCGTCCAAGTCAGAACGAGAGTCGTTTATGCCGCAGAAAATGGGCCTTTTGCAGCATATGATGCAGATGGTAAAAAAGAAATTCATGAAGAAATGACGGTTGATTACACTCTCGAGTTGAGTAAAAAAGGAAAAATCATTGGTGGGGAGTGGGGTTTGTTGCCCGGAACACCCGGGGTTCGGCCGCTCAAAGCAAGCAACTCCAGAGCATCTGTGGCTCCCGATTTTATCTGGAATTATCCGGAATCGTCGTCGCCGGGCAAAGGATTGGTGAGCTACAAAATGTTGAAAAAAATCCACCAATGCTCATTGAGTAAAGCGCAGAATTTGAAGTTTGATCTGTCGCCCTATCTCAAAGAAGCCGTTGCCTATGTTGAGTGTGAACTTGATTAGGGAAATGTGGTCCGAGATGATGCGGATAAGTAGATAATTCTGAAGAATTTTATTTTATAATAATTACGATATCTTGAATGCGTCGCGAGATTCTCAGTTCGCAAATATCTGAACCTCACCAAACAATAAAATACATTTGATTTGCCTGATACAATGCCGATACCACTGCAGAGGACGGGCAAATAAGAATGTCCATTCGCGTTTCGATTTTGCTGGTTTTTGCGCTCGTTTGCTTTGCATTCAGCAAACGATCCGATGCGCAGGTTGAATGCCGACATGGTGTTATTGAACGCTTGTCCTCTGACACTGCGCAGGTTGGTAATTGTTTGGAGATTTTTTTCGATCCGACATCGGCTCTCACTTTTGAGGACGTTCGTAAGTTTCATTCAAACGAATTTAAGTTATCGCAATCACGGGCGCCGAATTTGGGGTTCAGAGACGGAACATTTTGGATGCGTCTGCGTCTTGAGCCAAATGTGATTCAAAATAAGAAAATCTTCATGAGTCTGGGCAATCCTTTGGTGAACATTGCCAGTCTCTATAACATCAACTCCGCGGGGCATATAGATTCAACCCACGCGGGAGTGTTGGTGTCTTCACGCGACGAAGTGGTTCATGATAGAGACATTGTTTTTCTCCTGCCAAACTTGAGTTCGGAACAATCCGAAATTTATATTTCTGCGCGCGGTGTTCAACAATCATTTGTTCCCATCCTGCACAGCGAAACTGATTTCAACGCACACCAGCGTCTTGAGTACCTGGTATTTGGAATGTACTTCGGTGTGATTGTTTTGATGGCTCTCTATAACCTTGGTTTGCTTTTTGTTGTGCGCGACCTTGCATATCTTTGGTATGTGGGAGCGATCGTTTTTTTTCATGGGTTTTGTTTTGCTGGACTCATGGGTGCGACCAACTACTTTTTCTGGCCAGAGGCCACTGTCTGGGCCCAGCGTCAGCTTCCAGCAAGTGCTCCGTTGGGGTTGTTTTTTGCTATACTATTTGCCTCTCAGTTTTTGCAGATTGCAAATTCGAATCCTCGTATCGCAAACTGTCTGAAGCTTGTTTGCGGGGCACTTGTTCTCCACTTTGTGGTTTCGTTACTTTGGTTTGATGTCTCATTGATCACCCTCGGCTGTGGCTTCCAGATCACCGCTTTGTCGTTGGTGCTGTGGAGCGCATTGCCGCAAGCGTTGCGAGGAAATAGATCTGCGCGTTTGTTCCTGATTGCCTGGGCGTGCGTTATTGTCACTGGTCTTGTCTTTATCGCGGGGCAATTTGGGATGTTAAATCACACCTTCTATACTCAGAATGGCCCTTTGTTTGGCTCAGCGCTGGAGGTTGTTTTGCTCTCGTTTGCTCTTGGAGATAAAATCAACACAATGCGTCTGGAAAAGGAAACCGCTCAACAATTTGCGCTGCAGAACGCTCGCGAGAAAGCCATTCTCGACAGTGAGATGTCGGCAGCTAAAGCTGTGCAAGCAACTCTTCTTCCACCGCAATTCCTGGCTGCCGGCTGTGAGTTGGCGACCTACTATCGAGTTGCAGAGCGGGTGGGAGGGGATTGGTTTTGGCATTCACGCGATGAACGCAGCGGATGCGTGTACGTCTATATTGGAGATGTCACTGGCCATGGTGTTCCTTCAGCGTTGCTGACTGGGGTTGTCTGCGGAGCAGTTGCTTCTCTAGAAATTGAATTTGCCAAGCAAACTCTTCCCATAGAAGCAAAAGCAAGACTTCTTTTGACTGCACAAAACATAAACGAAGTGGTGTGGAAAACAGGCGCACGCAGTGATCGTTGGGTGAGCATGTGTCTGCTGTGTTTTGATCCAGTCAGTGGAAAAGTAACGTCCGTCAATGCAGGCCACCCTTTCCCGTTGGTTTGGCACTCGCGAGAAGCGCAATTGGATTCAATTGTGAGCTCTGGCCCACTGATGGGCAATACCGCCGCTAGCTTTACTGTGCATGAGGATGTTCTTGCGCCCGGAGATTTTCTGATGCTCTTTACCGACGGTTTGTTTGAAGCACGTGAGCGCTTGAAAACGGCTGAAAACATTTCGCGCAGACGTGCGCTTGCTCGTCTGTTTGTTCATTGCCAATCGGCAGGCGAGGTTGCAGAGCGCATCACCCGCGAACTGAGCGTATTTACGGAAAATGAAAATTCTTTGACCGACGATGTCAGTGTGGTTATTTTGCGGCGCTCTGACTCTTCACCGACTGATCACTCAGAGCTAACAGGAGAAGCTGCATGAGGCATGTTTTATTTGCATTCATTCTTGCCTCGTCTTCTTTGAATGCATGGGCAGCTGAATGGGATTTGGACGTTGATTCAGACGGAATCAAGGTATGGACTCGCCACAAAGAAGGCTCGCGTTTCAAGGAAGCAAAAGGAGAGGTGGTTGTTGATGGTGCCCCACAGAAAGCCTTTTCGGTGATCGTCTCGGCTGAAACATGTCGTGAGTGGGTTTATCGGTGTGTGGATTCGTATGTGATCAGTCGTCCGCGTCCGCAAGATGGAATTGTCTATATGCGCACGAATTCATTTTGGCCGATATCCGATCGTGACGCAGTTTTCTTGGCAGAAACGTCGCAGGACGAAAAGAGCCAAATTCTCAAAGCAAATATGATCCAAAAGAACGATGTGATCCCAGCTGTTGAAGGCGTGGTGCGCATCACCGCGATGGTAGGCAGCTGGGAGGTTCATCCCTATTCAGCAACGCAGTCGAAGGTTGTGTTTTGGTCGCATGTTGAGCCTGGGGGATTCCTTCCAGCAGCATTGGTGAACTTGGCACTTTCGAATCTGCATAAGAACAGTCTGAAAAGTTTGCGCGAATTGCTCGCGAAAAAAAGAAAATAATTAAATTAATTCCGATGGTTTTTAGCTATCGAAAGTTTTCCAGCGGGCAAATTTCAGAGTTTCGCTTCTGTTGATGTACAATTGCCGCAAATTCAAGATTCACACGCTGCAATCCATTTTAAAGTGGTATTTGTGCATTGCTGTTGCGGAGAGACATATGCGTTTCAGTGCATTGCAGCTTGTTCTTTGCCTGATGAGCTGCTTTGTCGGGGCTTGTGGCGCTCAAAGCAGCCAAGGAACCCTCTTTTCTCGCGTCTCTGACGAGGGTCACACCGTTGATGTCGCAAGCTCACTTGTTGAGATTCTCGAATACGATTCAATTCAACCGGCCTGTGCAAGCTACTGGGAGATGCTCGACGAGCTCGACAATCCGCGTTCCGGCAGCAACCCAAAGCGTCTTCGTGAAGTTGAAGTTAAATGCGGAAAATGGCTTTTTTTGAATTGGGAAACCAGCGGCAAAATGCCGCTTCCTGAGATCCTTTTCGACGCGATTGAGCGCTCCTGGCCCGAGCGTGTGGGAAAGGATTTCGAAAAACTTGGATTCCTGCCAAACCCATCTGATCCGGCCAAGCGTCCGCTTGGAATAGCGCGCTCAACAACACGATACACTGGGATGCCATCGGTGAACGTGACATGTGCAGCGTGTCACGTTGGACAACTTCCCGATGGACGCTACGCGGTGGGTGCCCCCAATACTCAATTGCACTTGAGTGAATTTAATTTGATGTCCTATTACCCTCTTTATGCCGCTATGCACAACAATCAACGCGAACAACTCCCAACAGAAATTCAGTCTTATTATAAAGAGCTCGCACGCACAGAGCGGCGCCGTGTGGGTGGCGGTGATCACGGAATTGATTGGTCAAATATGGTATTTAAATATTCAAAACTCCTGCATTGGTTGGGAATTGGGCCCAAAGGGCTACCAGATGCAAAGTTTGTGGTCATGCCGCCGGAACGCGACTTGAAATCGTGGCTCGCTGGACGCCCTGGTGTTTTCAATCCAGGTGCTCCGATGCTGACATTGCAGGTCCAGGATGTTCCCAATCTTTCCATCCCGCAGCTGTGGGGAATCTCGGGATACGAAAGCGACTATATGGCTGGCCGGGTTGCACCGCTTGGCCAGACAACAAAATATGCATCGCTTGAAAAGTTTGTCTCGTCTGCCTTCGTTTATGCCTTTCAAGATTTATCGCTTGTGCGTCCGCGTCATGTGCGGCCTCTTGTTGCCTATCTGCGTCAACTGAAAGGGCCTGTGTCGGGCGAAATTCAAAATCCAGATTTAGTTCAGCAGGGTGCTCATCTTTTCAAACAGTCTTGTGCAACATGTCACGACGGAGCAGCTGGGGAATCGACTCAACTTTTTGCTGCAAATGCTGTTGGTACGCATCCCTCACTTGCGAATCCTCGCGAAAATTATATCGCCACAACACCAATTGCAAAACTCATTGATGATTTAAGTCGAGAGTTAGCAGCAGAACTTCAGCCGCAACCGATTGGCATTCGCAGTCGCCGACTGCGTGGTATTTGGGCGCGATCGAATTTGATGATTGATGGCTCGGTGGCTGATCTCTCTGATCTGTTTTGCTTAAAGGAAAAGAGGCTAAGAACTGCGAGCCCGCATCAGGATCTTTGCGACACGTTTGCCATTTCTGAGCGAGAAAGTCTTTTGGCGTATTTGAAAACGCTTTGATTTTCATGGTAGAAACGCATCAACGATGTGTCATGAAATTCACCGTCGAATTTTCCTTTATGGTAAACGTCTGTTTTAATGTCGCAAGCGAGGCTTGGAGGCAGACACGATGATGAAGTCGATAGTTTTATTGACCAGTGTTTTTCTGGTTCCCGGTTGTCTTCGTCGGACTTACAATGAGCTTGAAAGTAAGGAGCCGAGTCAAACCAAAGGCGTCGCGAAAGTTATCGTCGAAAGCACTTCCGTGCGGCAGTTGATACGGGTGATTGGTATTGAAAAAGATGAGGCCGCGTGTGTGGGCGGGAATCCAAAGTATAGCCTGCAAGTAAAAAGCGGCAGCAAAATTGAAATAGAAGTTCCGACAAGTGTGACTAAAATTGGTCTGTGCGGGCAAGCAACACCGACAGGCATGGATTACAAACACATTTCCGTTGATTTGAAAGACGGCGAGACAATTGTGATTGTCGACGACAAGTTGAAGCAGTGATTTGAAGGTTACGTGCGACTCGTGCTCGACCGTCGCGGTCGATTTACGGTGAAGTCGCGGGTGTCTTTTTTAGACCAGTGTGTCGTTTGAATTAGAATGGTCCCCACATTCTTCCTTCATCTGCACTGGGATACTGCGTACAAAATTCTTTTCCACTGACAGCCTCACACTTGAGTTCTGCGTTTGTGACGCAGGCCTCAAGCAATTCGCCACGAGAGTTCTGGCAGGTTGTTAATAGAGCGGTGCTCGTTCCACCGTTTTTCGGTGTGTTTGGATTCAATACGGCTGTCAATGTTTTCTTCGCAGTTTGGTCTTTTGAATTCCCGCTTTTGATTAAGATTTGCATTTCTTGATTGGGCTGACATCCAGCGGAGAGGAGTAAGCTCATCCAGACTGCAGAGATTGAGATTTTGAAGATCATAGAAAATTCACCTCATCTGAGCTGGGGCTGATGCAAGTCTCATTTGCTTGGCACAACAAAATCCACCGCCTGAGTCACACTTTGCCCACTCTTGTCGGTTGCTTTTAAAAGCGCTTGGTAAGCTCCTGGCGTCTTAAAAAGTTTCGAAAATGATTTTGCGCTTCCTACAGTTCCATCATGAAAATTCCACTGAAATCCTTGGAATGTTCCGATGCTGTTGCTTCCTTCAACCGCAGCGAACTTGACCCAGGTTCCCATTTTCCCATCAGTTATCGATACCTGACTTGAAAGCGGGAGATTGCTCGTATCGCCGCGGTTGATTTGAATGTGAGATGAGAAGGTTAAGCCTGCGCGATCTTCGCTGGTGATTTTCAGCGTGTATGAATTCTTTTTCAGTTCCTTCGCAACGGCCACATAGTTATCCATGATAATAAATAAATCTGAATCAGGACCTGGTTCGATTGAATAAAGATGCCTGTCACCTGGGTCACGATCCACGCTTGAAAGGTAGCCGACGGCTGTTTGGGGTGGCGATGGCAGGTCGGCTCTGAGCGGGTTCTGAGTGAAGGAGATCTTTTCAGGAGCGCTGAGCGGATTTCCAACTTTGACTTGGATCAGGCGACTTGAGGGTTGTCCAGTTTTTGTTGAGTCGTTGTACATCTTCAACACAACGCTCGCCCATCCCGCAGCTTGACCTGAAGTGAATGTGACTTTGCATTTGCGGCCACTCACATTTGTTCGGCTGAGTGTTTGTAGCGCCGTTGCGGCTTCTGTGTCGTTTGAAATTATTGCTGAGAGAAGTGGCTGCTGTGCCGTTGAGTTTGTGCCGACGAGTTCGGCGTTTAAGAGTGATGCGCAGTTGGTGGACGCCATCGTTGTTGAAGGGACGTCATTGTCAGCGATGTCGAAGACAATACTTTGTGATGAATTTATATTCATTGACGCTGCGATTTCGCTGTTGAGTGCATCTCCATAGATGAGAGGAGCCCCTGATTCTGCATAGAGATAACTTAATGCGAATCTGTCTCCTGGGCTTAATTCCCAACCGCCTAATTCGAGCGTTTTCCGGCCTGTGACTCCTTTTTTAACAATCACGGGCAAATTCGGTTCAATTGCAAGTGAAAATAGATACGGAAAGTACATGACGATTGAACGATAGTCGAAGGGGAGTAATGAACGAAGACTTGAGCTGGGTGCAAGACGTGCTTTGTTTGCTGCGGATACGTTGTTTGTAATTTCAATGTAGGTATCACGGTCTCCACGCGAGAATTCATGCCCCATTCCTAGAGCATGTGCCATTTCGTGAAGTATGACTGATTTGTAACGACCGTCTTGGAGTAAAAACGGCTGATCGCTCATATAAAATTCATTTGCCCCATGCGACCCGCAGGTGGATATAGGGTTTCCATTTGGGTCGGTCATACCATTACAATCAGGTTGGAAACCCGGATTTGCTAATCCTGTGACACCAGTTAAGAGTGATTTTGCCATCGTTTGTGGAGCATGTGTGACATATAAATAATTTGTGTCTGATGGTTGTTTCGCTCTGAAAAGGAAATGGGTTTTTTGATTGTATTCGGCCAGTGCCTCATCCAAATACTTACTTGCTTCTGGCTTCAGTAAGGGGTCTTTCTCCACGGGAATGACAATGGTTTTCTGACCAGCAGCTAATGGCCAGCGGAAGTTGAAACTGAATGCTGCAAGCGAAAGGTTATTTTCAGGTTTTTCCAGGGAATATTGGTTTTTCCGCAGCAAGATGTGTTCTTCGGCCACTGCATACGTTCCGTAATCCAGAAAACTCCCCTGAACCCAGCCATTCGATGTCAGAACCCAGCCCGTTCGTCGCTGAGGCGACTGGGGTGTTGCAGCAGTTGAATCCTTTTGTTGGGAACTCGACAGCTCTGGATGAGACGTTTCGCCGCAAGCTATCGCCAATAAGCCCAATGCAAGCCAAGCAGAAAACCGATACATCATAGGCTTCCTCCGACAATATGGGCTGGATCGGCTGAGTTGAATGAAAAATTGAGGAGAAGTTTTCGCTCTTGAGAATTCAACGAAACTCAAGAAGTCTCGTTGTACTGAGGGCTTGTAGGAGGAGTTGAAGCAAAGCGGTGGCATTCTCCTGCTGTAGTTCTGAAGAATTTTGGCTGAGACTTTGTTCGAGGGCGTCGATGGCCATTTCAACACTTGCGCCGCGCATTAAAGCACGAGCAAAGGTGGCAAGCGGATCGGGAACACCCACCACGACGAATTCGGTTGCGCTTGTCTTTCCGAAAATAATCCCTTTGCGCGAAGCGAAAATTGCCTCTGAAAGGTTGTCCACGTCACTAGAAATTGGCTTTTGTGCGGTATTCCATGCTTCCGAGAGATCGTAGTGACCAGCTGGGCTCAGATAGGCTGCCTGTGCTTGCAAACAGAGTCTGCTGAGCGGTGCGTTTCCTGCTGGCTGCGTGTGAGTGGGATCCTCGGAAATGAGAATCTGCCAGCGCTTTAGAGACAACTCAGCGAGATCCGCAAACAGCACAGCCTCAGGGGAGGCATCAGTCGTGCGCAAGAAATTGGGAAGTGCGTTGGCTGCCTCGGTGAGAGTTTCCGCACGAGGCGGGTGGGTTTTAAAAAAGCTTGCAAGAATTTGCGAGACGAGTTCTTTGCCAAAGAGATTCTCGCAGGCTTCAAAAATGGTTTCTGAAATGTTTGCGGTGATTCGGCCAAGATAACTTGCTTGATAGGTGTCGAGCCGATGGAGTGTGTCTTGTTTGATAAAAGATGCAATCGGCGCTTCGGAGCCGCTGCGCTCATCCAGCGCTGTTAACCATTCAATCAATTCCCTTTGGTATTGAAAATCTTTTGGTTGAATTTTAAATTGCGCCATTGCAACGTCTCTTTCCGAGTTCAAGCTCAGCCAGCAACGTCGCCAGCTCAACATCGTTTTTGTCGTTCTCAAGAATGACAGGAATGGAGGCGCTGCTTTTAAGGAATTTGCCAAGCATGAGCCACACCGTTTCACACACAGGCGTGTCGTGAGTATCAAAGAGAAAATCGTCTTTTGTGCTGTGACCGGCAACGTGGATTTGTTTGACATGTTTCGCGTCAAAGCGAGACATTTCGACGAATGGATCAAGAGCGAAATTGTGCGCTGACACAAAGATATTATTTACATCTAACAAAATTCCGCAGCCGCTGCGCTCAGCAATTTCGTTGAGGAAGTCTCCCTCAGGAATAGAATCATCATGGTAAGAAATATAGGCTGAGACGTTTTCAAGACAGAATTGTCGGCCGAGGGTTTGTTGGATTTGGTCGACACGGTTCACCACATGATCGAGTGCTTTTTTATTTCGGATAATGGGCAAAAGTTCGTAGCTTTGAAGCCCCGCAGCTTGGGTAAAACACAGGTGATCCGAAACCACCTGTGGGGAAAACAGCCGTTCGAGTTCACGGATGCCATGTAAATATGTCGCTGAGAGTGGTTCGGCCCCACCTATGTTCATGCCAATGCCATGCAGAACGACGCACGGAGCTCGCTGAGTGATGCGCAGTGTATGGTGTAGCGCAGGTCCACCACGATGATGAAGCAGATTGTCGGCCATGATTTCCACGGGCGGCAGCTCGGGCAGGGCATGAAATTGAGAAAAGTGGGTCGGGCGTAAACCAAGACCCCACAGGTGTGCTGTCACGAGAATCCCTCAAAGAGCCGATGCTTTGCAGCGAGCAATTGACTTTAAACAGATCTTATTGCGCCGGACAAGAATTCGGCAACGGGAATTTTTATTTGCAGATTCCACCGGCAACCACAGGCTCCTCGTCGCCAGTGGGTTCGGGCAATGCAAGAATCGAGGCACCTCCAGAGGTGGGCTCATCGTTAACAGTATTGAGTGCCAGCAGCGGAACGAGACCACCGATTGAGATCATCGAACCGCTGTCGCCCTTGCTAAACGAAAGTTTGACTTGCGGTAAATTGAGATAAAGTTTCAGAATTCCCGCATATGGACTGAGGCCTTGAGCACTGATGCCTTGTGGCGCATTGGCCATGGAATTGAAATTCACAAGTCCGAAATAGTGTCCTGTCGACTTCCCAGTCGGTGAGTTTGAAGAGATGTTCGTTGCAATCGAATAGCCTGCAGGCAGAGCTGCGAGCACGTTGTTTTTCACAGGCAAGAGGTTACTAATCGAGCTGATGGTTGTATTAAAGTTTTCAATAAATGCGCGATCTGCGCGGCTTTCCATGTCGTCTTGAAATTCTACAAAATTGAACGGCTCGTCGTATTCTGCAATGGGAATAGGGGAGTTGATTGGTAACCCAAGTTCTTGCGCTTTTTCGAAGACATTTTTGCGTTTTCCATCGGAGTCGGTTTCAAGCAGATACTTCGCCCCGAGTTCGATCAGATTTTGACGCACAGCGCACGCAACTTTATCAGGTGAATTTGATGGAATATATTTTCCGCACATGTCCTGGTTTAAAAAGGCTGCGAGTTTAACATAATTGAGGAGTCGGAAAGCGCCCATGCGGCCTTGGATTTGTGCAGTCCAAGAATTAAATTGCTGAGCAAGCTGCGGACTTTTTTCGAAGATCGATTTTTGTTCCTGAAATTTCTTCAGCAAATGATTTCCGAGAATTTGAAAATTCTTCTCGCCAAGCTCCGCTCTTTTAAGTTCGAGAACTCTTACACCTGTGTCGAACACGCTCCAGCAGTTTTTGTAGCTTGAGTTTTTAAAGGTGTCGTCGGTTTTTGCTTTTAACAGGCACATGTTGCGGTTGAGATTTTCTTGTGACGGTGAGGGTGGCGTCGAAGACGGCATGTTGTAACCCCACCAGACACCAAACGATGGAATTTTCGACAATGACTCTGCGATGAAGGTGGCGCGTGTATTATTGAGCGCACGCACAGCGCTCACGAATGCAGCGCGTCGTTCATAAAACTCATCATGCGCGACAAGATTCTTCAAATAGCCACCACTGCTTTGAGCAGCGGGCGGAAGATAAACGGCAATAGAAATTTTCTCGTTGTCTGGCTTGTCATCACGGCTGCAATGGCTTGCGGTGTATGCGTTGAGTTTGATGGTCTCTTGGTCGATGGAAATCAACGAGAAGGTTGCTGTACAGCCACGATCCGCAAAACCCACGTAGCCGCCAGCAGGCACGCCTTGAAGAATCTCCACGTTCGCATTGAAACCCTGATTAGACAAAGAGTTGGTGCAACTTCCAGATTGGGGTGTGCCAGTGCGACACCCGAGAGCAAATACAAAGAATATGGGCAGAAACGACTTCATCATTTGAGGGTTTTCGGGAATTTTTACAAAAAGCTTTAGTATTTTTTTAACAGGTATCTTAATTATCCGTGATTGTTGATTGTTGTGCCGATTTTCGGATTGAGTTGCTGCTCATTTGGATTTTCTTTTTTTTGGACATTCGAAACTGTTTTGCTTGCGGCTGGAGAAAACTCATTCTCAAACATTTCTGATGTTGTCTGTTTTTGTGCTTTCTCGACGCCGTTTTGTGCGGTCGAATTAAATTTATCTAAACAATATTGTCTTGTATTAGTAGAGCTTTCTCTGCGCGTGACAATGATTTGATAAGCCGTTCAAGGCGCAATGCTTCCGAATGGGATACGGCATCGTTGAGTTGCCACACCAATATCAAAGGGCCGCGCCCACGCGTATAGCGCGCACCTTTGCCGGTTTGGTGTTGTGCGAAACGCTTGTGCACGTCTTTGGCAATGCCGCAATAAAAACTGCTATCTTTGCAGATAAGTATATAGACATACCATTGAGCAGTTCCACTCAAAGAAAATCACCTCGTGCTGGAATCTTTCCAGAGTATGCCGGAAAAGCGCGTTCAATTCCAAACGTGCTTGCGTGAGCTGTATGCAAAGGGCCGCGAAGTTGCGCCAGGGTCGAAAACAGCGCGCTGTCTAAACTATTTGCACGTGACAGAGGATAGTCAGAAATTGCTCCGCACAAAGACGGCATCCTGATGGCCAAAATATCCATGGCTATGGGTGTTTTTTCGAACTCTCGGCTTTGGCACAGGCGTTGCTAACCCTCACTCGAGGATTGCTTTTGTCGTTTTTAGAGGAGATTTTTCTATGTCGAAGATTTCAACCTTGTTTGCTTTTGCTGGTCTTGCTCTGGTGGCTTGCCAAACCCAACAGGCTTCTCTTGATTCCAAAAAAAAGGACCCCTCAAAACTTCCTCCAACCAGTCCATTGCTCTCTATGAGTGATTTAAAGAAGAAGGATGGAACTTTAAATTGTTCAGGATATGATGGCAAAATGAATTATATCTCCACCTCGGTTGCTTTCAAAAATGGAAAAGTGGCTGAAGCTTTGGTTGCCGGATATGAAAAGAAAGATAAATCAGCCAGCAACGTTGATTTAACCAAGAGTGAAAACCGCGTAGAGATTTTCAAAAACGCGATCAAGTTCATCGACGTAGATGTAGATTTGGATGGTAAGAAAACAAGCGTCGAATTGACTGCTGTGCAGACAGATAAGGCTCGCAAAATTTATTCGCTTGACCTTGAATACAAAGATGGTGGCGAAGGCGTTGTCGACTTAGCAGGATATCTTTCCTACAAAGAGATTTCCCTCACAATGGACCTCTCTGAAGTTTTTATGACCTGCCTTGTGCTTCCTACTGAGCTCGCAAAATAAGCGCACACGCTTTCAAATAAATAAAACCCCAGCATCCGCGCGGCGCTGGGGTTTTTGCATGTTCAGCGGGGGGGACGTGGTGCTGGCCGCGAGGCGTCGTACAAGCCACGGCAAAGCTGATTGAGATTCTCATCGTGAACATCGGGACAGAAACGTTGGGTGTTTTGCACGTGTGAGTAGCAAAGGAACTCAAGATTTTGATCTTCAATCTCGAAACAGGTCATTGAGGTCTTTTGTTGAAGTGCGTAGCAATATTTTATCAGATTTTCATCTTTGACATCTTCGCATGCGTAGTAATCCGAAGATAAGCTGCTCGTGCAGAGCGCCCGCCAATTGGGATCGGCAATGTGCCCACAACCCTCGCGGCTGCTTTTGCGGTTGGCTTGGCAAAAGTTCATTAAATCGGGATTCTCAATACCACTGCAAAGTGAAGTTGGCTCAGCATGTGCGTGCGCGCAAAAAAGAAACGACAGCGGAATAGCAGACAGAATGGCAGCAAATGCAGAGATTTTTTTCATTTTAAAAATCCTCCCTCGGGCATCGTATGGGAAGCAGCGTGCCAGGTAAACATTTCAGCACACGTGCACAGACGGTTTGTTTCAGAACAAAAGAGATAATTTTGCCTTTCGTTCCCTCGGTGTTGTTATCATTGTTAAGTATTTTCAGTTGCTTGACAAATGAACGAACGTTAACTAATTATGCGGTTGTGCTTGCAATGAAAGGGTTTGGCCTTGGGTCGTCCTCGTAAATCTGAAAGCCGCGACACGCGTCAGTGCATTTTGCTCACGGCGCTCGATCTGTTTTCGCGTGAGGGTTACACCGCAACCAGCATGCGTTGTTTGGCGCTTGCTGTCGGCGTGCGCGAAAGCGCTCTGTATGTGCATTTCAAAAGCAAGCAACACATTTTGCAAACATTGATGGAAACCTATGGGCCGGAAAGGCAAGCAGCCGCTCTGACCGACCTTGCCCTGAGCGGGAAGAGCCAACCATTGGCTGAGCTGGTTTGGGACTCGCTGGATCAGGTGATTGATCGCTGGTCGCATCCCGAGGAAATAAAATTTTATCGCCTGATGGTGAGCGAAAGTCTGCGCGAGAACTCTTCATTTTGCGAGATTTCTCGGCAGTACATGCAACGTTTTGAACAATCGATGCGTACTTTTTTTACGCGCCTCTTAGCCGAAAGCGACCTGAACCACCACGACGTTGAATTTGTTGAAATGCAGTTCATTGGCCCGATGATGTTTCTTCGTCAGCGCTATTTGATGTTCGCACAGCAGCCTTTTGATCAGGACAAATTTAAATCCTTCGCTAAAAAGCACATTGATTTTATTTTTCAAAACTTATTGAGGTCGAAGACATGAAGATTGTCGGTGAATCGGGTGCAGGGTGGTTTGCCGGAACGCTTGCCGTTCTTGTTGCGTTGGCGAGTGCTGGAATGAACACGACAGCTCATGCGCAAGTTGCCGAGAACCGGGTCAACGCTCCGCTCTCACTTGCACAGGCCATGCAGCGAGCACGTGAAAGTGCTTACTCTGTTCGAATCGCACGGGCACAAGCAGACGAAGCGGGTGCTCGGGCAAGGCAGGCGGTTGCAGCTTTGTTTCCGCGTATTGATGGGGATGCCCAGAGGATCTGGTGGGATTCTGCTGTGAATAAAGCAAGCGGACAGAGCTGGGCGCCACAGTTTCCTGCGCGGGTGACAACCGCAGCGGTGCAGGTTTCGCAACCATTGATTGGACTTTTTCCTCTCACTCTGGCGGCGCGGGCTGGATACATGCTCGCAGATGTTGCCTCCATAAGTGCAGATCAGGCCAAACGAGACGGCGCACTTCTAGGCGCACAAAGCTTTCTCAATGCAGTGCGTGCGGTGCAATTTTTTAAGATTGCCGAAACCAGTTTCGCGCTGGTTGAGAAACAGAAAAATGATGCAGATGCCATGTATCGCGCAGGCAAATTGAGCCAAGCCGATGTCATGCGTTTTGAATTGAGTGTGGCCGATGGTCGGGCGCAACTCACCCAAGCGAATGTTGCCAAAGAGCTTTCATTGCTTGCACTCTCGGAAACTCTTTTGGAGACCTATTCAGAGAAGGATATCGAAGCACCGGCAGTGTCTTTGTTTGAAACTAAAAATTTAACCCCACCTCCGCTCGGCGAGGTTTTGAAATCTGCTTTTGAGCGACGTCCAGAATTGAAGGCTGCTCAGTCGCAACTCTCAATTGCAAATCTAACCACTTGGGCTGCGCGTTTAGATTATTCTCCATCGCTGAATGCATTCGCTCGCTACGAACGAGATTTTGAAATTGGCGACATCGTAACCCGGCCGACCGATACGCCTGCGAACTTTGTGTTGGCGAAAAGAGATGATGTTCGCAACAAATTTTCGTTTGGTTTGCAATTGAAGTGGAATCTGTGGGATTGGGGCAGCCGATGGAACAAAATTTCCGAAACAGTTGCACAACGCTCGAAAGCAGAGCTTGCCGAGCAGCAAGCAGCCTCAATGTTAAAAACAGAGGTCATTAAAAGTTATCTTGATCTCAAATCTGCTGCAGATGCTCTGCAAACCTCTCTTTCAAGTGTCAAACTTGCAGAGGAAGTCTATCGCCTGACCCAAGCTCGTTTCAGCAATGGTCAGGCTTCGCCAACCGACCTCATCACTGCCGAACGCGATCAGGCTCGCGCGCGTGGCGGACTTGTCAGCGCTCGATCCGATGTCGACCTGGCGTGGTTCCGCTTGCAGCGCAACATGGGTTTGGAGCCAACATTATGATCAATCGCTCAACGCAAAAATTTCATATTCCATTTCGTCTTTTGAAAGGACCGCACATGCTAAGAACACCGAGTCATTTAAACTCGTTTGCAAGTATTGCGCTTTGCACGGCGCTTTCGTCGATATTTTTGGGCTGCACTGGACATGGAAAAGTTGATCTTCCCAAAGACACTCCTGAAGTTCAGGCAGGAGCGAACTTGGCAACAAGTTCATTGGCCGTTGCTTCAGAGAAGCAAAATGCTGGGGAGCCTTCAGCGGGCGCAGTGGTTGCTAGTGCAAATGGGTCCACTGCTGCATCGTCGGGGAAATCAGCTTCAACCAATACTCCGGTGGTGGCGGCTTCGGCAGAGCTCGTGACGCGGGTCTCCGGACAAGTCAATTCCGGTAAGCAAGGGCAGGCGAGTTTCAAGGTTGCAGGCCACATCAGCAAGACTTTGGTTCAAGTGGGCGAGAAGGTTCGTCAGGGACAAGTTTTGGCTGCCTTGGATGACGTTGATGCGCAATTGCGTTTAAAGCTTTCACAAAACCAAAAAGAGCAAGCAAAGATTGCCCTCGAACAAGCGCGCAAAGATATGCAGCGCGAAGAGCAACTCAAAAAGGAAGGGGCAACGACACAATCAAACCTCGAGCGCATGACGAACGCCCTTGCAAATGCACAAATTGCTTTTGCGCAGGCGCAGATCGCTTTGCAGCAGGCAGAAAAATCGGCTGCAGATACAAAACTCACAGCTGCGTTTGATGGGGTTGTTTCGCGGCGTTTGAAGGTTGAGGGGGAATATGTTGCCGTGGGAGCTCCTGTCTTTGAAGTGGCATCGATGAGTGAGCTTGAGGTTTCACTGCGGGTCCCTGAGAACCTCATTAAGAAGGTGAAGCCTGGCGAAAAAGTGACCCTCTCGATTCCTTCGTTGGGTAAAGACACCCAGGCGAAGATTCTTCGTATCGTTCCGGTGATTCAAGAAAATTCGCGAACATTTGAGGTGATTGGCCGAGTGCAGGGTGCCCTGCCAGGCGAAATTATTCCTGGGCAATTTGTCGAAGCACAACTCTAAGGAGCTTGCCAACATGCATCTTTCGAACGTCTCGATCAAAAGACCGGTGTTCGCCACAATGTTGAATGTGGTGCTCATTGTCTTTGGTTTTTTTGCATACAAGAAACTCGGAATCGACCAATTTCCCAACATCGACTTTCCGGTTGTCACAGTTCAAGTCGCTTATCCGGGCGCCGATCCAAAAACTGTGGAACAAAAAATTCTCGAGCCGCTGGAAAAAAGTTTGAATGGCCTTGAAGGACTCGAATCGTTGAACGCAACCGCCTTTCCAAACTTCGGACAGGTGATCATGCGCTTTAAGCTTGAGCGCAACGGCGACAAGGCGGCCCAAGATGTGCGCGATAAAATCTCGGCCGTGGCTTCGCAGTTGCCGACTGAGGCGTTGGCGCCCGTGGTTGCGAAATTTGATATTGGTGGTGCACCGATCATCACCATGACACTTTCATCGGAGACTCTGCCCTACGCACAACTCTCTCGCTTGGCAAAGGATAAAGTTAAGCCTGCCTTGGAAACAGTGCCTGGGGTTGGGCGGGTGGATTTGGCTGGTCAGCGCGAACGGGAAATTCATGTCCTCATGTCGCGCATGCGTTTGCAAGCCTTTGGCTTGTCGCCCGCGCAGGTTGTGCAAGCGGTACAATCACAAAACCTTGATGTCCCAAGCGGTAAAATTGAAAACCGCGAGAGTTTGTTACGTATCCGAACGGAAGGAACACTGAGCACCGCTGCTGAAGTTGCAGAAATTCCAATCCCACTCCGGACAGGGCAAAAGATCCGCGTTAAGGATGTTGCCGATGTAAAAGACACCCTGGCCGACGAAACAGGTTACGCAACCGCCAATGGTCAAACTGCAATTGTGATGGTCCTCTACAAGCAGTCGGGTGGAAACACGGTTGCCATTGCCGACACCGCCAAAGAGAAAATTGCTGAGCTGCAAAAGACATTGCCTGCTGGGGTGAATTTCAAAGTCTTTCAAGACAACTCGAAATACATCAAAGGCTCGATTGAATCGGTGAAGTTTGACCTGATTCTTGGCGCGCTTCTCGCAATTGTCATTGTCTTGCTCTTTCTCCACGATTGGCGTGCAACCGTTATCAGTGCCTGCGCAATTCCTACCTCGGTGATTGCAACCTTTTGGTTTGTTCAAACCATGGGCTTTACGTTGAATCTCATGACCACCCTTGGCCTCACTCTCTCCATTGGTATTTTGGTTGATGATGCGATTGTGGTGATTGAAAATATTTACCGGCGATTGGAATTGGGAGAGTCGCCTTTTGAGGCGGCCCGCAACGGGACCGAGGAAATTGGTTTGGCAGCAATTGCCATCACATTGTCGATTGTGGCTGTGTTTGTTCCGGTGGCCTTTATGGAAGGAATCTTGGGCAGGTTCTTTTACCAGTTTGGCATGACGGTGGCATTCGCCGTGATGATCTCGCTGTTTGTTGCGTTTACCCTCACTCCGATGATGAGCTCGCGGCTTCTCAAAGCACATCATGGAAGCGTTCCACCTTTCTTTCAACCGATTGAGAAATTCCTCACTCTGACGGAAGAAAAATATCGCGAGATTCTCAAAAAGTCGTTGGCCGTACCGGGCAAAACAGTTCTTGCGGGTGTCGTTATTCTTGTTGTGAGCGTTGTGCTTCTTCGCTTTGTGCCAGTTTCGTTTTTCCCCAAGGAAGACAGAAGTCAGTTTGCGGTCAATTATGAGCTCCCCGAGGGAACTCCGATTACGGCAATGAAAGAACGCGCTGCAGTGTTGGATTCATTTCTTCGCGCGTATCCAGGTGTGGACAGCGTGGTGATGGCGATTGGCGCAACCGCAGAGCGCAAGCCCAATGTGGCTCGGCTTGACGTGAACCTCGTCCCAAAGCACGACCGCTCTTTTACGCAAGAAGACATGGTTAAGCGCTTGCGTGTTGACCTCAAGAAACGTTTTCCGAATCCTTCTGACAAGCTCGAAGTGTCTGAGCAGGCTGGTTCGGGTGGCGGACGCCAACAGCCGATTCAGTTGATTATTCAAGGCAATGACTTTGCTCAGCTCAGTGCATTTGCAAACAGCATGCGTGATTGGATTCAAAACAATATTCCTGGGGCTGTTGATATTCAAACATCGGAACCGCCGCTTGTGCAGGAAGTGAAGGTGATTACCGACCCAGTGCGTGCGGCGGATGTCAGCATGAGCACCCAACAATTGGGCTTTGCATTGCGCACTCTTTTTGAAGGCATGAAGGTCGGTGAGATTGAAGACAAAGGTGATCGCTTTGATGTTCGCGCGAAGGTTGCAGACATTGATTCGCAGCGCGTAAACGATCTCTCCGGCCTGACTTTGCCAAATGCGGCCGGTGTGCCCATTGCGCTTACTAGTGTGGCGCGGATTGAACAAAAATCAGCACTTTCGAAAGTTGAACGTTTGGGTGGGCAACGGCAGATTGTTGTGCTTGCAAACTTCCAGGGCAAGGATCTCAGCAAAGCAATTTCTTTGATTGAAGCGCAAACACGAAGCACACTGCCTGCAGGTGTTACCTTTAGTTTCGAAGGGCAGGCGAAACTCCTTAAAGATGCTGTGGGTGCCATGCTTGGTGCACTTGGCTTTGCTATTATTCTTGTGTTCATGGTTCTCTGTGCGCAGTTTGAAAGTTACTTGATTCCATTTGTGATCATGATGTCAGTACCACTCGCGTTTTCCGGCGCTTTTGCAGGGCTCTTGATCACCCAAAAAGCGATGAGCATTTATGCGATGATTGGACTCATCATGTTGATGGGTTTGGTGACCAAAAATGCAATTCTGCTGATTGACTTTACCCTCGCACGCATGCGCGAAGGGAAAAATATGATCGACGCATTGGTTGAAGCAGGCCCTGTCCGTTTGCGGCCGATTCTGATGACCACGGCAGCGATGATTTTCGGCATGCTTCCTATTGCCATTGGCCATGGCGATGGAGGAGAAGCGCGTTCTCCAATGGCCGTGTGCGTGATTGGCGGACTTGTGTCCTCAACCGTGTTGACGTTGGTTGTTGTTCCGAGTGTGTTTGTCCTCGTGCAGCGGCTTAAAGATAAAGTGCGTCTGCGCTTTGTGGCAAAATCGGAAGGCACTGTTGCACAGGCTCATGCGTGAGGTTTTGAGGTGATGAACGCAAGCGTGGGAGCTGAGAGCTTATGCTTCACTGAAGTTGAGCGCGTTGCGCAAGGATGGCGGACACGGCTTGCGGGTGTTTTTGCATCACCGGACATGAGCTATTTGTGGGAATTTCTTCGCAGTGAAAGGTCTGCGCACGAGCAGATTTTTCCGCCGCAAGAGGACGTGTTCCGCGCACTGAATATGGTCGATTTCGATGATGTTCGGGTGGTTGTCTTGGGGCAAGACCCCTATCACGGCGATGGCCAAGCAAACGGACTTGCTTTTGCAGTTCACTCGGGTGTGAAGGCACCGCCGTCGCTTGTGAATATCTTCAAAGAGATTTCGGCCGATTTGTCGGCTCCAACGCCGAAAGGGACTTCCATGCTCGGGTGGGCTCGGCAAGGTGTGCTGTTGCTCAATACTGTACTCACCGTGCGCGCCCATCAGGCTTTTTCGCATCGGGGGAAGGGCTGGGAGACGTTCACCGATCATGTTCTGCGCGAACTCAATTCACATCCGCAACCCATCGTCTTTATGTTGTGGGGAGCGCCTGCGCAGCAGAAGGCCAAGCTCATTTCAAATCCTGCGCATTTGATTTTAACCGCCCCGCACCCATCACCGCTTTCGGCGCACCGGGGGTTTCTTGGTTGTCGACATTTTTCGAAAGCCAATGCATTTCTTGAAGCTTCGGGTCGGGCGGTGAATTGGCTTTCGATCGACTGAGAGACGCTCGCGCGAGATCAAGGTTCCGGCATTGTTCCGCACAAGGAATCGATCATGAACCTGAGCGCATTGGCTTCATCCGATTCATTATAAAAAAAGCGCCCATGTTCAATTCCGCCTAGCTTGATGTCGCCTTCGATATTTAAGCTTGCAGACCAAGACACCGTTGGAACATCCGTAGGTGCCATCCCTGAATCGGTGATTCCTGAACGTTGCGCCTCCTTCATCAAGTGGCGCAGGCTGTCTTGCGCATCGAGTCGAATATCAAAGCTTTCATTGCGAGTGAAAAATCCGATTGTGGTTGTTTTGAGCACTCGCGAGGGTTCTATGCGGCACGACATATGTCGCATCAGATAATCTGGAACGAAGCCGCTATTTTCTTCTTTCAACAGCAACGCCATGTCGGCGAATCCGGCGCAGGGTAGAAACGACAAGAGGACAGGTATTGAGAATCGAAAGAATCTGCAGTGATTTTCTTTTGCGTACATCATAATGCCTCCCTTTCGCAGTTTTCAATCTGCAACGGATCATGACCAATCCGCACTGAGAGAGTAGAATTGCCTCGGGTTGATTTGAAAGTGGCGATTTGTTGCGAATTGGGATGGCTCGGGGTTGTGAAGACAAGCTATTGGTTTATCTTGTTGTTGGGAGACCACGAAGATGACCACACTGCCATTTTTGGGAGATCTTGTTCTGATTTCATCCGTCTCAGCGGGGGTGGCCTTGTTGTTGGGTCGGTTGAAGATTCCAACCATTGCGGGTTTTCTCTGCGCGGGAGCTTTGCTCGGCCCGCACGGCTTTGCGCTCGAAACGAATACCGAATTCATTGAGCGTTTGGCCGATATTGGCGTCGTTCTTCTGCTTTTCACCATTGGGCTCGAATTTTCAATTGCTCGCCTGCGTGATGTGTTTAAACAGGCTGCGGTGGGCGGCCTGGCGCAAATTTTGCTCACGTTGCTTGTTGCGGTTGGCATTGGCCACTTTATCGGGATTCCCCTCTCGCAAGCGGTTTTTTATGGATTTCTTTTCGCACTCTCGAGCACTGCGGTTGTCTTGCGGGTTCTCTCGGAACGCGGAGAGGTTGATGCACCGCACGGACGTTTCATTCTCGGAACGCTGATTTTTCAAGATCTTTGTGTCATCCCCATGGTGCTCATCATTCCTTTGCTCAATGGTCAGCAGTCTGTTTTTGACAGTTCAATCTCTTTGTCATTGGCGCTTTTAAAAGCCGCCGCAGTGATTGTTGGTACATTTCTTTTTGCTCGGGTGATCGTCCCAACTTTTTTCAGCTGGGTTGATGCTGCGCGGAGCCGCGAAATTTTTCTTCTTGCGGTTTTGTGTTTGTGTCTGGGAACAGCATGGCTCACATCGCAAATTGGATTGTCGGTTGCGCTCGGGGCATTTCTGGCAGGGATGATTGTCGCTGACAGCGAATACGGCCATCGCGCGATGGGCGATATTTTACCTTTGCGCGATGTGTTTCTCAGTTTGTTTTTCGTCTCGCTTGGAATGTTTTTTAATGGCAAACTTGTGATTGAAAAACCTCTGACCATTGCCTTGTTGTTGTCCGGATTTTTGTTTCTTAAGGGCTTACTTGCAACCTTGTCCGCGATGCTCATGAAGTTTCCCGCGCGGGCTGCTTGGTTGGCCGGAGTAGGCTTGGCTCAGTTCGGTGAATTTGGTTTTGTTCTGACTCAAGTCGGGCTGAGTGCCGGGATTGTTTCGGAACATGATGTGCAACCTGTGCTCACTGCGGGTGTCATCAGTATTTGTTTGACTCCGCTGCTTCTGAAGGCAGCCCCGCACATGACCGCCGGCGAAAAAATTCTTGCTCCGCTCGAGCGCTTGCTTGGGATCCGTGGCATCGACTCTATCAACACACGCAGGCATCCGCTTGAAAATCATGTGGTGGTGATTGGCTTTGGAGTTGCCGGACGGCAGTGTGCACGCGAACTCGCGGAGCGACAGCTTCCTTTTGTTGCCATCGACATGAACGCAAGCAACGTTCGTCTTGGTCGTTCGATGAATTTACCCGTTTACTATGGCGATGCCTCGAGCCCAGAGGCCCTGCGTCACACTCATCTCAAAACCGCCAAGTTGGTGCTCGTGATGATCAACGATCCGCAGGCCGTGTTGCGCATCATTGATGCGGCCCGCCGGGTTGCGCCAAACGTGCCCCTTTTGGTGCGCACTCATTATGTCGCCGACCGCGATCGTCTTCTCAAGCTGGGCGCTTCGGATGTGATTGTTGAAGAAATTGAGGCAGCTCATGCCATGGTTGCACGCATGCTTGCCATGATGACCTCCACCTGAATTTTTCCTCGAGTCGCCCTCACTCACAAAGCAAAATCAGCGACTCATTAACGGCAGCTCAAATTGACAGTTTCGCCTGTAGCCTCTTCCGACGCAACACCTTGCCTCAACGATACTGATTTGCCTCAGCAGCCCACCATCGCGGCCTTCTTTGATTCCCCACTCGTTCCAGTGAATCGCCGCTCTGTCTGAGCGAAATTACGATAGGCAGAAATCGTTACCCATGAACGGTTTCATTCCAGTGGTGCTACTCGCCTGACATAATCGCTTGGGAGTTAACCCCTGACATTTTCACTTGGTAATTACATTTATTAAAGCTTGACCGCTAAAAACCCGAGAAGAGAGTAGTCATATTGCGAGAGGGAGAAACACATGAATATCAACCGAACCACAGTGGTACTTTCTTGTCTTCTTTTCATTTCCGCCTGCAATCCAGAGGTCAAGTCTACCAAAGGGGACTCGAGAAGCGAGAAGAAAATTGACAATGACAGCAACCCGGCACCAAACGGTACGACTCAAACAAATACATCTGCAAAACACCTATTGGAGCCCTCATCGGATACTGTCTTTCTGTCGAGCTGTGCAAAAATAGTGAAAGCGGGGGCCACTCCGACGGCAACAGATCAAAGTTTTTCCGCGAGTGGAAAGGCTGCTGGAGAAGTGCTGGTTCGCCTGGCTGGGAAAGGAAAAGTCGCGTACTGTGCAGAGCAATTTATCGCAAGCTCTGCGAGTGACACTGCAAAGGCCCTGCATATCATGGACATGAGCGGCACGTGTGTTGCAAATGACGCTGCTAGCGAAGCCAAGTTTAGTAGATCCGAAAGGTGCCCTCCCCCACAAACGGGAGAGCAGTTCCTCGAACGAAGGACTGCCATGTTCGAAGGTGTCACATTCGCTGAGGCTTACAGAAGTACATTCTATATAAATGGGGCTACAGCCGAGGAGAAACGAGTTCTGAAGGGGGGCTGGTCTGAATTGTTTCCGAGTTCAGATAAAGCCGAAAGAATGCTGACAAGTGACCTCAAGTGAATTGGAGCTCTTTTTAAAGACATCACAACAGGATTTTTCGATTACGTGTTATCAATAATTAAAAATTTGTTCCAGGGATTTGTGCCTCTCATTGTTGTTATGTTTTTTTTGCCACTCCAACCATCGGATACTCGTCAACATCAAAAGAAAAACTGGGGGAAGAGCGAGACGCCAAAAAAAGAACAAAACACGGATACAGGCGACAGCAACGCTAACCTAATTTTGATCTGGGGCGGCACCGGAGTTGGGACTCAATTCTATAGGTGGGTGTTGCCCTTCCGAGCCAGTTCATACCTGCGCCTCGGGATAAGGGTGCACTTGTGAAGATGAACTCACGACGAAGCAAAATTGCGTAAAAAAGTGTTGGTTCCAACTGACGGCAAAGTGGGGCACTGGTGTTCAGAAGGCTGACGGGGGCGATTTTTCAGGAAAGTACTTGATGTCCGATAGGCATAATTCCGCCTAGACCCACCTTCTCCTGAATTCGGATTATAGAGCAGCAGGTCAGCGTTGTGGTTGTGCTGCACTTTGACAAAGTGAGAGCGTGGGGGATGTGGTTGTGCCGTTCGTACCTTTTCAGCAGGTTTCCCAGTATTCAGGACGATTGGGCGGCAAGGGTGCCGTTCTTGGCTTGCTCGCAGGCCGCGGGTTTCCAGTTCCTGTGGGTGCCATTCTCACCCAACCACCCAAAAGCGACGAACACTGGCAGCAGATCTTCACTTGGTGGAAGGAAAACGGAAAGCCTCGCTTAGCGGTGCGCAGCTCGGCACTGGGCGAAGATTCCACCGAGTTGAGCTACGCCGGCCAGAATCAATCGTTCCTCAATGTTCATGACGAAGCGCAACTTTGAGCTGATTGAAGGCTTGGGCGAAGATTTGGTTTCGGGACGCAAGACCCCTTACTTCATCACAGCAGAGAATCGCGCTGGTATTACAGTTCCTGGGCTTGATACTTTCAATTTTGAAAAAGTGCTGGCTTTGGGGCAGCGGGTTCGCGAGATACTTGGCTATGAAGTCGACATGGAATGGGCACTTGACCAAAATCTCGAGGTGCGTTTGCTGCAGGCACGCCCGGTGACTGCCTTGCGCAGTTTGTCGACGCAAGCAAAAGTGGTTGAAGCGGAAATCGAACGTTTGCGAAAAATGTATCCGGATAACCCTGTCTGGGATGGACAAACATTCTCGGAATGGACCGGGTTTCCAAGTTACCTCACTTTTAGTCTTTGGTGCCAAGCATTCTCGCCGCGCAATGCGTTTGGTAACGCCCTGCGCACGGTTGGGTATCGCAGTTTTGCACGCAGCGAAAAAGATCCGAAAAAAGATTCGCTTCTCGAGCGGGTGTTTGGCCGTGCTTATGTCAATTTGGAAAAACTCTCGAGCCTGTATTTCGGACCCATTCCCTTCACGATGGTCGCCAAACCTCGGCCGCATTTGAAATTTTCTTTAAAGAAACTGACCCTGCGTGGGCTTTTTAATGCCCCCTTTGCAATATTGAACATGCTTAAGGTGGGTTGGAGCCTGAGCACTCAAAGATCCGCTTGGCTGACTCGCTGCGGACTTGAGTTGAACAATTTCCGCAACTCTATTTCCGCAGGTGTCTCGCGCGATTTTTACAAAGATTGGCAAAGCCAAACGCTTGCAGAACGATTGATTCGTGAAAGTGAAGTTTTCTATCAATCGACTTTGCATTGGCCGCTTGTGCTGATCATTCTCACCGAATCTTCAATGCAAACTCTGACATCAATTCTAACCAGTATTTCTGGCAAAGAAGAAGCTGACAAAACCCTGCGGCGTTGGATGGGAATAGGTCTGCAAACCGTGACTGCCGAAATGACTCGCACGTATCAGGATGCCTGCGACGACGCTTTGAAGAGACCTTTCTTTCTTGCTCAGTTCGGCCATCGTGGTCCGGGTGAACTTGATTTGGCAAACCCCCGCTGGATGGAGATGGCTGATACGGCTTTTCTCAACAGTGGTACACGCCCGAAGCAAGAGCGCCCTGCGGCCAGTCACCTTCCTGTCGAAAGTGTCGAAGAGCAAATTGCCAAACTCCCCACTTTCAAGCGTGATATTCTTCTGCACGAGTGGAAACTTCTCAAAAATATGCTCGAATTGCGCGAGCGCTGGAAAATGGAGTTGCTCAAGCCCTACACGCAGATTCGTTTTATGGCTGAAGAGCTTGGCGTGCGCTTGGATTTGGGCAAAGACGTTCATTGGCTTCGACTCAGTGAACTTGCAGAAATATCGCTGCAAAAAAGCGACGAAAAAATTGCTCAATTGCGAATTAAAATAGAAGAACGCAAGGTTCGCTTTGAAGCCTTTAAGCAATATTCCTTTCCGCAGTTTGTGACAATTTCTGAAATCGAAACGATCATTAAAGGTGGAGTTGAGGAAGCGCAGGCGCACATGGACGGGCAAGCATTGAGCCCTGGGTTGGTTTTTGGTGAGGTGGTGGTAGTTGAAGACCCCAGCCGAGCAGATCCCGCGGCATGGCCTGCGAATGCGATATTGGTGGCTGAAGCCACCGACCCAGGCTGGACACCACTGTTTGCGCACGCGCGCGGAGTGGTGGTGGACAAAGGTGGTGTCTTGTCGCATTGCGCTATCGTTGCGCTTGAAATGAATATCCCTGCTGTCAGTGGCATCCGACAATGTCATCGGGTGCTCAAGGCTTGCGCAAAGATCTGGTTGGATGGAAATAATGGTCGTATCTCACTTGAATCTTGAGCACGCGCAGGAATTTCAAACCCTCATCATTCCAACCGTGATGATTCCGCTCACCGCTCTTACGGTGGCGCTCACGATGGTTGCCTCGTTTATTGCCGGCTTGTTTGGAATCCGCCTGAAAACAGAAGGGCCACGCAGGCTTCTAGAGGTATTGCTCAAGCCACGCGTGTACGCGCGCACGTTCAGCCTCTTTGGAGCAAGAAAATTGAAAAAGGTGCATTCCGTTCGCCACTCTTTGCGGGTGGAAGCGTGTTTGTAGGCTCTTTGGATGGGCGTGTGCACGAGTTTGATGTTGCAAGCGGCAACGAACTGCGCACTTTTTATGTCGGTACGCCGGTGACACCTGAGTTGATGATTGACGATGGTGTGCTGTTTGTTGGCGAGGGTACTCACGAAACCCACTCGGCGCGTATTTATGCATTCGATCTGAAAAGCGGTCGTTTGAGAAATGCGTACGCAACAAAAGGCCATACTGAGGGCCAGCCGGTGATGGCGACATTCGCCGACGAAAAGCTGATGTTTGTTGTTTCCGGGAGCGATGGCATTCACGCGGTTGACCCGACGACGATGAGCGCAAAATGGAAAGCCAATGATGGCCACATCGACTCCTCAGTGCGGGTGCACAACGGCAGGGTTTTTGCCGGCACCGGACGCGAAAAAGGTGACTCCGAGAAAAACAGATCCTACGCAGTAGCCTATGAATTTCAGAGTGGAAAAATCCTTTGGAAGATGGAACTTCCCGCTTCGAGTTGGATGACTCCGGTGGTGTGGCGCGAGCAAGTGTGCTTTGTTTATGGTGAAGTTTATTTTGAATCGGGCTTGGGTGGAATTCAGTGTTTCCGCCAAGACACGGGCGCACCCACTGCTGCCTTCAACCTTGCAATACCGCAAACCACAATTCCTTTAGTGATTGGCGACAGTCTTTTTACCACCGACAGCAAAGGCACACTTTGCTCTCTCGATCTTCTCGCGCGCGAGGTACGCTGGTGCTATAAGGTAACACAAAAAGCAGGAGTGAATTTTTCCTCGCCGGTGTATTCACCCGAACGCGATTTGCTTGTGTATGCGAGCATGAGCGATGGCCTGTATTTTATCGACCGTGCCAGCGGGCAAGTTGCAGCGCATGCCCTGCTTCCTGAGCATAAAAATAT